>CBDUIU010000122.1:0-8767 GCA_965367335.1 uncultured Saprospiraceae bacterium | reverse complement strand
ATCCTGCACCACCATCGGTCCTAACATTTTTCCTCCAATCAAATGCAAATGTAAATGAAACACAGATTGCCCGGCATGCTCATTCGTATTCATGGCTAGCCGATAGCCCGTTTCTGCAATTCCATATTCTTTGGCCAGCTGTTTTGCGACTAAGAATAATTGGCCCATGACGAGCGCATCTTCTGCTTCCAGGTCATTCACCGTATGGATCTCCTTTTTGGGTACAATTAAAAAATGCACGGGTGCCTGCCGACGTAAGGGAACAAAGGCAATTACACTGCTATCTTCGTAAACAATCGTTGCGGGCAACTCCCGGTTGATGATCTTGGTGAAGACGGAGCCAGCGGCTATCTTGGCGGCTTTTTTTTCTTGATAAGCATCCGACTGGGCCTGACAGTTGTTGAACATCAATAGGAAAAAAAGAAAGGTGAGGTGGCTATTGCGCATGTTACTGATTTAAGGGTAAGATAAAAAACAACTCAGGAATGCCAGTATTGGGACCTTATTCTTTTCGTAAAATTCGACTCCCGGCCACAGTTGGCCCCAGTTCCATCCGCATGACTTCTCCAAAGCCAATCTGCATCCGGAAAAGGTTTTCCAAAGGCAGATCCAACAGGTAAGACCAGGTACAACGTTTGATACCGGAATGGGCTACGATCAATACTTTCTCGTGTTCACGCTGTACCAGTTCCTGGTAAAACGAAGCGACCCGCTCATAGAGCTCCATAAAACTTTCACCTCCGGGAGCTGGTTCCTGTACAAAATTAGCGCGCCAACTTTTAAAAACAAAGGGATCAATTTCATCCCGTTGAATGCCCTCCCAATGGCCAAAGTCATACTCCTTTAACCGGTCATCAAATTCGATATGAGGAAACTCCAGTGCTTCTGCTAACCGTTTACATCTTGTTAAGGGAGAAGAATAGATCGCATCAAAATCACGAGGTAATTGTTGCCGATAAGCAGCAGCTTCCTGCGGAAAACTGTCCGCCAGCCCTACATCTAACTGACCGTAAAGGGTGTTGGGCGTTACGTTTACACGCGTATGTCGAATAAGGTATACTTCCATATTGTTGATGTCTGAAGTCGGATGTCTGAAGTCGGATGTCAGATGGCCGGAGAAAATGCGCTTCTCGATTTTCTTTGATCCGAATATTTCATGATAAAATTAATGATGATCAAAATTGTTTAAACGCGACAGCAAGTCAGGTACGTTCATCTGACATCTGACCGTAGCCCGCAGGACTACATTCTGGCATCTTCATCATTTCGTGAATTTTATATTAAGCCCTGCCCGAAAATATCTGCCCGGCATTGGCCGTCGTTCGATGACCTGATAATCTTCGTTCCAAAGGTTATACAATTGGACAAATGCAAAACCCGATAATTGTTGCCACTGTCCATCATACTGCAATCGGGTGCTCGCCGTCTGGTACCCTGTTAAAGGTCCAGCCGTTCCTGTATAGTTACCAGTCCATTGGTGCTGATAATTCCAACTAATCTTTTTCCAGCGAATAGCCAACTGTCCGCTCCATTGGTGCTCGGGTACATACCACAGTTGGCTACCCTCAGCGATAAGCGGTAATTCCAGGGCTACTTGATTGGTGGAGCGAATATAATCATAACCCAGCTTGAGTTTGACGTCCAATTGTTTTGTTAGATAGCTGAGCGAAGCCCTCTGTTCCATTCCACGGCTCCAAACTTCGGCCACATTAAAGGAAGACCAAAACTGTTTGCCTTCCGGTCGGCTCCATAGGATCCAGTCGTCAATATATCGATTAAATCCTGTAAGGGCATAGCGCCAGAAAAAGCGCTGATGCTGCCACTGGCTTTGTAAAGTCGCTTCGCCACTCCATCCCTGCTCCGGTAAAAGGTCCGGATTTCCGCCGGGTTGCCAGTAGCGATCATTGAGCGTGGGCAGGCGATAGTTGCGGCTAACCTTTGCTTTGATCATTAACCAGTCTCGCAGCCTGCCTTCTGCTGCGAGAGTAGGCACAAAAGGGATCAATTCCTCCTCTACCCAGCCCTGGCGGAAATTAGCCTGGATAGACCAGCCTGCTTTTTTCCAACGATAGGACGCGAAGAGCGCACCCCGGTATTCTTTTCTGCCGTCGGTGTAACCATCCGCTTCGGCATGGGTAAGGGTATGCGTACTCCCGGCAAAGAAAGTATGATGTTTCCTGAAAGTATATTGTTGAGAGATTTCGGTAATCCAGTTGGTGAAATAGCTAAGTGCGGTGGTATTTTGGATGTCATCGAAAAAATCGATATCCTCCCGGCTAAATCCGAGCTTAATATTCGTTTTTCCAAACTGCTGGAAATTTTTATAATCCAGCATTAAACGGGTGGCCTGATCTTTTTCGTAACTCAGGCTTTGGTTTTGTGCAAGTTTAGGAGGGATTTGCCGATCCGTAGTTTGTAGCCAAAGATGGGCGGCAATGGACTGACGTTTGGGTAGCGTAATGTAAAAGGATTGTTGAAGTCCGCGTTGCTCTACGGCGGCATTAGTGAGTTTTTGCTGAGGAAGGGTAGGAGCCACGGTATAAGAGAAGTCATTGGCTGCTTGCAGGTGTAACAACCGGGTTGTTGAAAACCAATTACCCAGTCCAATATCCATCCGAAGGTTTTGCTGGAAATGACCAAAGCTGCCCATCGTGCTGGTGGCGGTCAGGGAAAATTGCTGAGCAAGATCCATCGTGTTTTCCAAATTGATTACCCCACCGATACTACCACTGCCCCACAAGGCGGTATTGCCACCACGACTAAATCTCACCTGGTCGGTAAAAGCCAGGGGCAATAGCGCAAAGTCTACTAAGCCCAGCATTGGACTGTGAATCGGCAGTCCGTTCCAGAGTACCTGGGTATGCCCGGCATTACCTCCCCGGATGGCGCTGGTAGCTAAGCTTCCAAGGCCATAGCTTTTGATGAAGGAACCACTGTTTTGCTGAAGAAGTTCGCTGAGGTTTTGAGCACCGGAATGTTGAAGTTGTTGACTGTTCCAATGCGTGGAGTTGCCTCCCAGGTTGTCATTTCGGATAGGAGGAGCAATGACAAGGATGGATTCCAGGGAAAGCGTATCTGTTTGCCCTACAAGCGATGTAGAGAAGATAAGAAAAAACAGCAATCCAGGAAGGCTCGAGTATCTTAGCATCAGATCATTATGATTTGAACTGCGAAGATAGGGACAATAAATCCATTCTCACAAAGCACCAGGATTACGGACAAAAAGAATCTTTAAATAAAACACAAAAAGTTTTGAATTTTATACTTTTAATTGTATCTTTATTCCACTGATAAATGAATAGTCTATTTTGAGCCGAATTGTAAACTTCTCAAGATTATTAATTCGGCAGACAATCCTTCTAAAAAGAAGGAGGCACATAAATCTGATGGGACTGTTTATTCCTAAATACATTTTGATAAAAGGGAGTACTTTTTTCCTTGGCAATCGTTAAATTGATTCTATTAAAAAATGGTTGCTGCCTGAGTTGCAAAAGAGTGCTCTTTTTCTAAGCTATCAATAAATCATTAATTTATTGATAAGTAGTTTCGTGAACTACTTAAGTAGCATTTACGACGGTACCCGTGAAAGCTATTGTGTTGCTGCACCTATCCTTCCGAGTCAAAAGAGACTTTGGGAAACAGTAGAGCTATGTTTTGGTTATTGGACCCTGGGTTACCGGGGGGCGGTGGTCCCGATAATTATCGGGAGGGCGGGAGCCCCCAACCCAAGAGGGGGCGTATATCCTCAGAGCTATTAAAGTCAATTTATGTCTGCAATAAGTGATTGATAATCAATATAAAAGGTGTATGTTAAAGTGAAGTAACACCTAGGAAATATGATCAATTCGCGTTTCATACATTCATTCAGTATCCCATTGCAACTTATTCCTGAATTCAAAAACAGAAAAAGCCATTTTATACTTTTTTCCCATCATCCAAATTTCCACCAAGCCCCAATTTCCTAACCAACTTAACCAGGACACCAAAAGGTACTGCATCTCCGGCTCCATCACGATAAAGGTCCCCAGCAAAAACTGATAAACCCGCAGACTGATCGCCGAAAATGTCAAGGCATAGCTGCGGATCATCCAAATCCGGTGTGTCTGAAAATCTTTGCGCATGGCCGATTGCAGCCCTTTCCAGGTAAACCACCACCAAAGCGGCGTCAACAGCAAAAAACTCAGTTGTACACTCCAACCACCATTAGCATGGAAGCCCATGATCAATCCACTGGGCGCACTGATCAGCAGCAACAATGCAACGTACGTTCTCCCGGCTAAGCGATGGAATTTTGGCCATTTTTTCAAAATATGTTTTGAAAATAAAAAAGCACCACATAACAATACAATACCGCTACTGAATATATGACTGTAAAAAGCCAGCCGGTAATAATCAATTGTTTTGAGGTGTTGTTTGGTGAGGAGGAAATCTATATCCCAGGTAAAACCAGTATAGGGCCAAATAATAGAAAACATTTGGTAGCTAAAAAAGAGTACTATTAAAAACCAAAACAGGCTGGTGAAATATTTTTTGATACAGACAAACATGGGGTTTGGTTTTCTACTTATAATTGGAGACAGCTGGTCGGCCTGCAAGCTAGCGGATAATCATTTTTATGCTCGACCCTGCCAGCTGTCTCCAGGCAATTGTCTAGACTCGGTCTTTGGAAAGCTGTTGAGGCTTCACCGTCACCGTGCCTTGATCATTGATTTGTAACAATTTACTTTCGACGAGTTTTTGGCTTTTCAGCTTAAGACGGTAATCTTTATTTTTACCTTGCTCATACCAAGACAGTTCATATTTGTCCTGCCAAATATTTCCCTTGGGATCGATTCGGAACGTAATGGCTTCATTTTTCTGAGTTTGACCGATAACTAAGCTATTCTGATCGTAACCATCTTGTTTAAACGGAAGGATTTTTCCCTCCAAACTATAGCGAATCATTTGATAAAAGCTGGTGAAGTCATCACCAAATCGCGGCGTGCTTTGGTAAATGATCGTAATGCTGTGATCATCCGGATAGTACCGTGCAATGGGTTCTACCAGCGGAGGGCCCATTCGGCCAAATTTTCCCCGCGCTATTTCAGGAATGTAGGTGGTTCGTCTTAAAGCAGTTGGCTTAGTTTGCCGTTTTTGTTGATAAATAGTGGAAACCGACACGTAGTCATTTTTGAAATGCTCATAGGTGTCAAAATCAGTGAAGTCTTTACCATAGGGCAACTGAACGTGCTGGAAGTGACTGAGAAAACTGGCAAAGCTTTCTTTATCCGCTTCGCTGGACGCTGTATTTTTTGAGGAGGTCAAGGGTATATTCAGGTTACCAAAAAGTAATAAGCAGGTAGTTAGAATAAGGGAGTGAAAGGGTAGACTTTTCATTTTAATGGGTTTAAGTGAAGATTGTTTTTTATCAATACTTGTAGAAAAAATTATTCTTTAATCTGATATCCTTTTTCCTTAGCTTGTTTGCGGACAGATTTTAGAATTGATTTTTGTAAACTTTGTTCCCCTTCCTGATCTAATTTTTTTGATTTTTCAGCCTTATACATGCGTCGTCTGCTATCTAACTCCTGGATACTTTCCTGTATCTGTGCTCGTTGTTGGGTAATCGCCTGAATTTTAGCTTCTAACTGGATGGGTGTGAGCTTACTGAGCGAATCCGGTAAGGCATTGGCTTTGTTGATGACCGATTTGTCTTTTTTGTACTTATCCACCAGATCCCAATTATCTGCTTTATATTTTTTAGAACTCTTGAAGGCCGCCCGGTCAGATGAGTTTGCCGTACTATATTGAGCAGAATTAGCATCCTGGGTAATTTGGTTGTGTTTAAATTTCTTGCCCGCCTGGTTATAAGGGATATACGTTTTATTCAACTGTTGATTCAGCTGGTTGATTTGCTTGTCATAAGGCGTTTCTATATAAACCGTTTCCGCATTATGATCAATATGCATGTAGATGCCACCTGTGAGGTCGGCTCCGGCTTTCCATTGTTCGTCAATACCTTGTTGGTAAGGACCGCAATGAATGGTGTTGACGGTGATGCCTTTGGCTTTTGCATTTTTGCAAGCTGTCGCAAAATTTACCGGCCCCTGGCTGAAAGGTTCATTCCCGGCAATATAAATGATCCGGAGGTCGTCATCAAATCCTTGCCATTCCAACGCATCCAGGGAGGTTTGGATAACAGCTCCACAGTATTCCTCACCACCATTCGTCGTTAAAGCAAATAGCTTTTCGGAGATCAGATCCATATCCGTGGTGAAGCTATTCAACTGATTGATTTGAAAACTTCTATGGTTAGTCCGGATGGTGTTGCCATATTCATAAAGGGCAATCTCAAGTTCGGGTTCTTCTCCGTCTTTGTGGGTACGGGATAATTCATTCAAGATATTCCATAGTTGTGATTTGGCCTGTTCAATCAAACCACTCATAGAGCCACTGGTATCTAACAATAAAGCTACTTTAATCTTGTTTTTACTGGCGCTTACGCCGGAGATGTTGGCTGTTTTGATAGCGGTAGATTCAAGCGGCGCAGTAAACCAGGATGAAATTTGTTGACCGGTGAGCATATAGAGGTAGTTAATACCCATGACCAGACTAAGGGCAAGCAGGGCATAGATGAATTTTTTTACGATCATATTGATGAGGTTTTTAAAAGGGTGAAAAAGTAAAAAAGGGTGATTACGCTTCCAATTTGTTCGTAATTTTTTTGGTATAAAACCATAAATGGGTGAGTCCTTCATTTGAATGGGTAAACGGGTCTTATGACTTAGTAAGCTCATTTTTCCAAATACCTTCCTGAAACTTCTTACTAAAAAGTATAGTATATTTGATCCATGCGGTTGACTCATGCTATATCTATAATATTGTTGCTTTGTTTTGCATCTTTAGCCATCGGGCAGGAAGGAGCAAAGAAAAAAATGCCCCGAAAAAAGAAAGAACAGGGGTATTTAATGGAGATCAGAAGGGCGAAAGATTTGCGGGAGAAATCACCTACTACGGCCATAAAAATACTAGAGTCCGTTGTACTGGAATCTCAAAGAAAAAAAGATCAGCGAACGACGGGAGAGGCGTTCTTTTTACTAGGAGAAATTTTTGAGAATATTGATCAAAAGGAGTTAGCTATCCAACGCTATAATCAAGCTTTAGGTGCTATTAATAGTAAGAAGGATCCCAATAGGTCTGCAGGTATACATCAAAGGGTCGGTCAGCTACAGGTCGCTTTAAAAAATGCGAAAGCGGCGCAATCCAGCTTTAAGATATGCCTTGAGATGACTGATGATAAAAAGCTGATTATCAAGTGCCAGGAAGGATTAGCTGATGTACAACTGTTGAATAAAAACCCGGATGCTTCCTTGAAATTAATGGATTCAGTCGTACTTAATTATCCCATGGATAGCCTGGAAAATGCCCGGGTGGAAGCCCGTCGCTCTCAAAGTTTTTTACAACAAAATAATTACACCAAAGCTTCCGAATCTTTTTATAATTCTATTGAAAATTTACCCAGGAACCAAACGATTGACAAAGCGGATTATGCGCCCATTCAACAAGCGCAAACGGACCTCTTGAGCTATAATGAACTGAATCGGGCGGATGAAATCTCTCTTCGCACCAACACGGCCAATTTATCCGCACCTAATACCAGCTCTAATGATATCCTGGTTCGGGAAAACCTCAAAATTGCCGAGCTTTACGAAAAAGACAAAAATTATAATGAAGCGGAAAAATTTGTAGCGATCTCTAAAAAGGTCATTACACCAACCACCGACGCAGCTGCCGTCGCCGATGTTTATAAAATGTCTTCCGAACTCAATAAACGCAGTGGGCGGATCGAAGCGGCTTTGGATGATCTGGAAGCTTATATTGCCGCTAAGGAAAAATCTATCCGGGACCTGGAAGGAGACCTAAAAGAACAAGTGGAAATTGTAAAGGGCCAGAAGGATATTGATGTTGGCCAGAAGGAAGTCATTTTACAGGAAAAAGAACGGGAGTTGATGCAATCGCAGTTGCGGACCCAGCAGATAATTATAGGTTTGTTATCAGTACTGATCGTTGCCTTGGCGGTCTTCTTTTATTTCTTGTATAAAAACGTCAAGGATAGGCGTAAGGCGAATCAAAAACTACTGCTCAAGTCTTTGCGTACGCAGATGAATCCTCATTTCATCTTTAATGCTTTAAACTCGGTCAACAACTTTATTGCAAAAAATGATGAGAAAGCGGCGAATAAGTACTTAGCAGATTTTTCTCGCTTAATGCGAAAAGTACTCGACCACTCGCAACGTGAGTTTATCCCGTTTGAAGAAGAACTCGAACTCAACCAGCTCTATCTCAAACTGGAGCATTTCCGCTTCCGCGATAAATTTGAATACCATTTTGATAACCAGCTTCAACATGATACTTACGATGTGGACATTCCGCCGATGTTAATCCAGCCTTTTATTGAAAATGCGGTCTGGCACGGACTGCGCTATAAAGAAAGTAAGGGCTTGACATAACTGTTAAAAAAGAAGCTCAGCAACTGGTGGTACGAATCGAAGATAATGGGATCGGTCGGAAAAAGTCCAGCGCCCTGAAAACGATCAACCAGCGCAAATACAAAAGTACTGGTCTGGAAAACGTGGCCAGGCGCATTGAAGTGATCAATGATTTATACGATAAGCAGTATGAGATCAGTGTGAGGGATGCGGATCAGACAATAGAGGATACCGGAACAATTGTAGAAATCAGGGTGCCAGTATAATTCGGCTATCTTATCGCAGCACCAGTAAAACTT
>CBDUIU010000121.1:0-8777 GCA_965367335.1 uncultured Saprospiraceae bacterium | reverse complement strand
TAATCGGAGCTCGGAGCTTATAATTAGTCGCCAGTCGCCGCATAATGGCAATGGTACGGACCCCTTCCGCAGGCTCTTCCATTGTGTTGAGAATTTCCTGATAAGTTTCGCCCTTACCCAACCGATTTCCAAAGGTATAATTCCGGCTTTTGGTAGAAGTTGTGGTTGCGATTAAATCACCAATTCCGGCAGTACCGATGAAAGCGTTACTGTTAGCACCCATTGCTTTTCCAATGTTGACCATCTCCACCAATCCACGGGTGATCAACATCGCCTGGATATTTTTTCCCATGCCTAAGCCCCCTAATACACCAGATCCAATGGCAATCGCATTTTTCATGGCGCCTGCCAGCTCTGCACCCAGGATCTCGAAAGTTCCAAACACATGAAATTGACCACTATTCAACACCCTTCTTCCGGACTTTATGACTTCCCGAAATCGAGAGCCAATTACTGTAGCAGCGGGTTGTCCGGCCAAAATTTCAGCAGACAGGTTGGGTCCAGATAAACAGCCTACACGAACTACTGAGCTTTCCTGGCGGATCACCTCACTCATCGTGTGGACGGAAGATCGATCAAAGTCAGCTGATTGTATCTCTGATTCATTGACCCCGGTGATGTCAAACCCCTTGGTTCCATGAATAAGCATGTGGTAAGGACGTAAATAAGGGCCAATATCCTTCATCATGCTACGGAAATTGGCGGCAGGTACAATGGGAAAGATCAAAGTACATTCCCGGGCGATTTGTTGCAGATCATTGGTGAGGGTGACTGCTTCAGGCAAATTTATCCCCCGATGTTTTCTAGTCTTATTAATTTGATTGACCAGCTCCTTATTGCGGGAATACAACAGCACACCAGTATTGATAGCTATGAGATTCGCAATGGCTGTTCCAAAGCTTCCGGCACCAATGACGCCTACAGGTTGTCGTGTATTTGAATTACTTGTTGACAAAGTTATAATTTAGCACACAAAGCTAAACGAATTTCAAAAAAAAGCAGTGTTTTTATGGAAGAAAGGGTAAAGGCTAGACTAATATGATTTTTGTGGATAGGCGCACAAAATATATCGTACCACTTTTTAGATCAAATTTTCTAGGTAGGTGGCCGTACAAATGTGGTTTAATCAGGAGCAAGTTATCGGTTGAACAGCTTATTCCTGCTCCAGTTTTTCCAGGAACTCATCAATACTTAAAGCGTCATCTACGGAAAAGGACCCGATTCGGGTTCTTCGCAGACTTCCCAAATAAGCACCGCTATTTACAGCCTGGCCGAAATCATGGGCCAGGGAGCGAATATAAGTACCCTTTGAACAGACGACCCGAAAGTGAAGCTCAGGGAAATTGCTGGTATCCAACTCAAAAGTGGAGATCCGGACCTTCCTGGATTTGATTTCTTTTTTTACCCCGAGCCGGGCTAGTTTATATAGAGGTTGTCCATCCACCTTGATAGCTGAAAACATGGGTGGCACTTGTTCAATCACGCCAATAAATTGTTGCCGGGTCGCTTCTATCAGCTCTGCTGTGATATGATCCATAGGGTAGTGCTGCTCAATGTCAGATTCTGAATCATAGCTTGGCGTAGTTGCCCCCAATATAATAGTGCCGGTATATTCTTTTTCCTGAGCTTGGTAAGTATCGATTTCCTTGGTTTTTTTTCCAGTACAAATAATGAGTAATCCGGTAGCTAAAGGGTCTAAGGTTCCGGCATGACCTACCTTTATTTTTTTTACCCCAATGTGAAATTTGAGGGCAAACCGCAGTTTATTCACCACATCAAAAGAGGTCCACTTTAAAGGTTTATCAATGAGTAATACCTGGCCATCGAGATATTTGGAGGTCGGTAGATTTGGAGGATTCACAGAAACGCAGATTTTATAAGGGTATCCCTTAGGATAGATTTTACTAATTCATCAAACTATAGCCAATAGCTAAAGCTGCGACGATGAAACAATAAATGGAAAAATAAGTCAATTTACTTTGTTTGACCAGGGCAATCATCCACACACAGGCTACTAATCCCGTTATGAAAGCGGCTATAAAACCAAACGCCATCGGGAGTATAAATTCACTACTGAAAGTAACATCTCCACTAAGCAGGTCTTTGGCCATTTTTCCCAGAATCAGGGGTACGACCATTAAAAAAGAAAACCTGGCGGCATCTTCCCGGTCATTACCTAAGAGTACAGAAGTAGATATAGTTGCTCCGGAGCGGGAAATCCCCGGCATGATGGCAATTGCTTGCGACACACCTATGATTATTGCATCCAGGTAACTGACTGGTTTTCCAGTCCGTTTGGCTCGGTCTGCAAAAAACAATAGAATTCCGGTGATAATTAACATAAAACCGACTAACATCAGACGTCCGGAAAACAATTGTTCAATTTCTTCTTCAAACAACAGCCCAATCACCGTAGCTGGGACCATACTCAAAATGATCTTCAGGCTAAAGGTAAGTTCATCATTGGAAGTAAAAGCAAACAAGCCTTTGATAATCCTCCAGATATCCTTTCGAAAAATAACGATCGTACTCAGCGCAGTTGCCCCGTGGAGCATCACCGTCATGAGCATACTTTGTTCGGCAATACGTTGTTCACCCAGGATAAATTTGCCAATTTCTAAATGTCCACTGCTGCTCACCGGCAAAAACTCCGTTAACCCCTGAACGATGCCCAGGATGATGGCTCTGATTATCTCTTCCATAAAAGTAGATGGTCCGTTCTGTTAGTCTTATTTTTTGAAAATCGCGTAAATCTCAACAACCAAACCGACAAGGATTAAGAAAGGTGCAAGCGTCACCCGGCGGAAACTATAAATAATGTCAGGATCCCAGGTGTTCGGATCGGGCATCGCCCCACCTGTCATTAAGATCAAACCGAGGACAACTAAGCCAAAACCTACACCCATCAGGATATAGCTTTGTTTATTATAGATCAATGCTTCATTACTACCAAGGCCTGACGCCGTACTGGCTCCACTCCGGGAACGAGATACGGTAGGTGATACCTTTTTAGTTGAAGTTTCTGATGTGACGACTACTTTGCGTTTGTTTGCTTTTTTACTCATGTTTTTCTGTATGTATATGCCTTAATACTCAAAAAAAGGAAAAAGGTTCAGAATTTATGCGATCAATTCATTGGTTCTCATCTGAAGGTATTTTCTTACGACCACGTAGGTACTTAGAAAGGAAATCAGAATCCCCAGTAATAATAAAGTTAGAAAAAGAAGGAAAATTTCCTCATCTCGCTGCCAATCTGCTGCCTGAGGCAGGTATTGTTGCAGCAAATATAGCCCTAAACTTAGGATACCAATGGCAATTAAGCCACTAAATAGACCATTGCGGATACTTTTTAACAAATAGGGACGGCTGATAAATCCCCAGGTTGCACCGACTAATTGCATGTTTTTGATAATCAAACGATTAGCATATAATGCCAATTTAATCGTATTATGGATCAAGGTAATGGCCACCAATAAGAAGATCAGACCAATAGCCAATGTGATCCATCCTAATTTGCTCAAATTAGTTGCAATGGATGTGATCAGGCTTTCCTGATAAAACACATCACTTACCTGGGCCCTTGACCGCAAGTCATGACGGATTTGACTTAGAAACTCGGAAGTCATGTATTGAGCAGGCGTATTAAAACTCACGACATCATACAAGGGGTTTTGAAAATCCATCTTCATGAAATCATCACCAAAATCCTGGCGAAGCAAGTCAGCTGCTGCTTCTTTTGTGGTATGGTGAATACTTCCTGGCTTCACATAATCCTGCCCTTCCAGCCATTGCCGTAGTGCCAGAACATCATCAGGCGTTGCTTCAGGTTGTAGTTCCACCAGAATATTGACTTGCTCTTTGAGGGAAATGATGAAATTTTTGCCAAGTAGCAGGCTTAAACCAAACATACCAAACAGGAATAACACCAAAGCAACACTTATGACAGCGTACAAATAATGGGTTCGTTTTTTAACCGGAATATTTTGTGACATATATATGGTGGTAATAAAGCGCAAATATAGGTATTGGAATTGGAATTTTAAGAGAGGAGGTAAATCCTTTAAAACCTTCGCTAAAAATGCTATCTTGTCAACTACTTCAGGGTGGTCATACAACTTCCACTAAACTTATTTCGTTTTTCCTGTATGAAACTTAAATATCTCTTGGTAATCCTTCTGTTAACTAGCGGATTATCTGATAGTTACGGCCAGGTTTTCATTGCAAATGCATCCTTTGAAGGGCAAGCACAAGACGCTACAGTTCCACTAGGCTGGCATGCCTGTGATGAACTGACAACACCGGATATTTTACCCGGCTTTTGGGGGGTGCTAACGGAAGCTTTTGAAGGAGAGACCTACATGGGCTTAATCACTCGTGCTGACGGTACTTATGAGCAGGTAGGTCATCGCCTAAAGACCCCGCTAAAGCCCAATGAATGTTTTAGTATGTCCTTATATTTGGCCCATTCCTCTACCTATGCCGGGTATAATCTGCCCATCAAGTTAAGAATTTGGGGAGGTAAAAGCCGTTGTGCAAAAAGTCAGCTCCTTGCTGATACCGGTCCTATTAAAAATGAAGACTGGGAGAAGTTTACCTTTAATTTTTTCACAAACGAGGAATTCCATTACCTCATTTTTGAAGCTCAGGTGATGGATGGAATCTACTTTTCTTATAATGGTAATGTCCTCATTGATGCGATTTCTCCGATTATGATTTGCCATCGGGCGGGACTGTAATCCGGGCAGGTGTGTAGGTGTCTTAAATCATTTGTTATTCTTTCTTTTTTACGAAAATAATAAATTGTGACTGGCAGGATACTTGTATAGTTGGTTTTAGGGTAATATGTAATTCATTTACCCTACACACAAACACCAATGACAAAATATCTTCCTATACGTGCAAAACTTTTGTTTTCGTTTTCTCTGTTTGCTGGTATTGCTTTCTTTATGCTACTTAGCTCCATCTGGTATTTAGAGGTAAAACTCGAGTATACTAAGATTACAGATGATTGGGATAAGGTTTACCGGAATATTATAGCTATGGAGCAAGAACAGAAATTGTTTTTGGCCAAAGAGTTAATTCATAAAACCTTTTTTCAAAGTGATATTAGTGAATACCTGGTTAAACAGGAGAAATGGAGACGGACATTTATTGCTGATCTTGACCTATTGATGGATCAAGACCGCTTAGGTGCATTAGGTATTCCGTCAATTACCATTGAGCAACAAGTCAATCAAATCAAAATTGCATTAGAAAAGTATGAAGCTGACTTTGACACCTTTCTACGTACTCACCTAAGGCCTAATGATCATGCTAAGCATTTGAGTATTGGGAACACCACTTCAGCTAATGAGCCATTTCTTAATATAGAAGAACTTTCTAGCCGACAAATTTTTCAAAGCATGGATGTAATGGGGAATACCATTACACATCAAATAGAGTCAAGAACTCAAAGAATGCTTTTGATCATTTTGTTTGTTGGCATTTTTGCTTTTCTGCTGAGTATTGTATTAGCGTTGTTTTTTGCCAAAAAGATTATGCAACCGGTTTTGTTGCTAAATGATAAAATAGTCACCTTCACAGGCAGTGAATTTAAAATGAGGATCCATAATGTGGAAGTGGAATCAAAAGATGAAGTAGGGGTGTTAACAGAAAATTTTAACCTGATGGCTTCACAGCTTAATAAAGGCATTTCAGCGTTAAACACGAAAAATAAGGAACTTACAGAGTCTAATCAACAATTGGCCAGTTTCGCTTCTATTGTTTCCCATGATTTGAAATCTCCATTGAGGACCATGAGTAGCTTTGTCAGTTTGATGAAGCGAAGGATGAAAGATAAACTCGGTGAATCAGAACTGGAATACATGGCATTTATTCAGAACGGTGCTCAAAAAATGACGGAATTAGTCAATGATCTTCACGAATTCTCAACCGTCAACGCAAAGGGGATTATTGTGGAAAAAGTTGCCTTCGAACCCATGCTTAATGAAGTATTGCAACTGGTAGACTATCAGCTAAAACAAACTAATGCGGTTGTCAGGATAAAATCCGACCTACGGGTAATTAAATGCGATCTGATCAAAATACGGCAAGTGTTCCAGAACCTTATTGGTAATGCGATGAAATATGTTGCCGAAGATATACATCCTGAGATTAAGGTGACCTGTGCGGAGTTGGCGCAAGTTTGGCAATTTAGTGTTAGTGACAATGGCATTGGAATCCCGGAGGACTATAGCCAGCAGATCTTTCAACCTTTTAACCGGGCTGGGGTAGGACAGGAGTACGAAGGTACCGGTCTGGGCTTATCCATTTGTAAAAAGATTGTTGAGAATCATAATGGCCGTATTTGGGTGGAACCCAACCCGGCAGGTGGTACTACTTTTCATTTCACCATATCAAAACTTTTACCCCTCACGAAGCAAGACATTAGCCTAAATACTAAGCAATAAGCCAATCAATATCTGCTGATTCCTCAAATCCACCTACTGCTCCATCTCTTCTACCAGCCCTTTCGTCTTTTCCATCAATTCTTCCAGGTCCTCCTTCATCTTCTTCTTTTTTTCATCACTCATTTCAGTGTTTTCGGCCAATTCTCTTTTCAACCGATCCCGTTCCTCATCTAATAATTCTAACTGATCCAGCCATTCCTTCTTCTCCATGGCCTTCCCTTTCATATTATCAAACAGGTCACTGATCTTATCCAAAGCACCATCATATTTCCCCTCATCCAGTTTTTGTTTTTCAGATTTAATCAGACTACCGACTGATTTACCCAGTTCTCCTACGGATTTGAAAATAGCCTTCGAAGAAGCTTTCTCCTCCGGAGTCCCTAAAAAATAGTTGTAACTTATGATACCAACAACTAGTAATAAGCCGATTTTTATCAATGCTTTTATCATGGTTATTTGTTTTAAAGTATGCGGATAAAATTATTTTTAATACATCGTCTCAATTTGTGATAGTGTCAACTTGCAACCCAGGCAATTAATGGATGATATCCGTGCTAGGTACGCTTCCATTATTGGCTGGTGTAGATTCGTAGCATTAAGGGCTAATTCCTTAAATTTTCCTATTTTCGCACCTTATTTCTTGATAAACGTATAGTAGCAAGGAACCAAGTGTCCGAAATCGGAGTTAAAATGCTAAATTAAAGAAAATTTATGGACTATCAGCCGCGTACCATCGAACGGAAATGGAAAAAATTCTGGGATGACAAAGGGATTTACCAGATAAGTAATGACAGTGATAAACCTAAGTTTTATGTGTTAGATATGTTCCCTTATCCTTCCGGGTCAGGTTTGCATGTGGGGCATCCGCTAGGATACATTGCTTCTGATATTTTTGCTCGCTATAAGCGACTGAAAGGCTTCAATGTTTTGCACCCAATGGGCTACGATGCTTTTGGCCTTCCCGCAGAACAGTATGCCATTACGACCGGGGTGCATCCGGCAAAATCCACTGCAGAAAATATTAATCGTTACCGCGAACAATTGGATAACCTGGGATTCAGCTTTGATTGGTCCCGTGAAGTTCAAACCTCCGATCCAAATTACTACAAATGGACCCAATGGATTTTTATCCAACTTTACGAACATTACTATAACGAAGCGGAACAAAAGGCTTGTCCGATTAGTGATTTAACCGCTCACTTTGCGCAAAACGGAAGTGCTGGTATTACCGCAAGTACTTCTTTTGAGGGAAGTTTCTCAGCCGATCAATGGCAGGAAATGAGTGCCAAAGAACAAGATGACCTCTTGATGAATTTCCGTCTTGCTTATCGCAAAGTCAGTTTTGTCAACTGGTGCGAAGCTTTGGGCACCGTCCTGGCTAACGATGAGGTCAAAGATGGTGTCTCTGAAAGAGGAGGCCATCCGGTGGAACGCAAACCCATGTTGCAATGGTCGTTGCGGATTACTGCCTATGCTGAACGCTTGCTGAATGATTTGGATACCGTGGAATGGTCTGATTCATTGAAAGCTATGCAGCGGAACTGGATTGGACGTTCAGAAGGGGCGCAGTTGTTTTTTGATATCGAGAATAGTGAAGAACAAATTGAGGTGTTTACAACCCGCCCGGATACTATTTTTGGTGCTACTTATATGGCCTTGGCGCCGGAGCATCCGCTGGTCAAAGAATTGACTACTGCTGATCAAAAAGCTTCGGTTGAAGACTATTTGAAATATACCAATTCGCGTTCCGATCGGGAGCGGATGACAGAAGTTAAAGAGGTAACCGGTGCCTTTATTGGTGCCTATGCCGTCAATCCATTTAATCAGGAACGCATTCCGATTTGGATTGCTGAGTACGTTTTGATGGATTATGGAACGGGAGCTATCATGGCCGTCCCCAGTGATGACGAACGGGATCAAGCCTTTGCCAAAAAGTTTGATTTACCGATTATTGATGTGGTAGACAAATCGGATTATGAAGGCGCGACCTTGCATGATAAATTGGGAAAATTGATCAACTCTGATTTTCTGAACGGAATGGAGGTGAATGACGCCATTCAGGAAATGTTCCGTCGGATCGAAGAAAGGGAAATTGGAAAAAGAAAGATCAATTACAAATTACGGGATGCAAACTATAGCCGCCAACGCTATTGGGGAGAACCCTTTCCGATCACCTACGATGAGGAGGGCGTTTCTCATGCCATGCCTTTGTCGGAATTGCCTTTGGAATTACCAGATCTCGAAGACTTTAAACCTGCTTCGGGCGGACAATCGCCTTTAGCTCGTGTATCTGATTGGGTCAACCTGCCGAATGGCCATACCCGTGAG
>CBDUIU010000120.1:0-8828 GCA_965367335.1 uncultured Saprospiraceae bacterium | reverse complement strand
AATGACCCGGAAAACGGATTTGTTTATCTGGAAAATATTTCTTCCGGAAAAAATGATCTCCATTTTAAAGCCTGGTCCGTTCCCGGATCAGCCCGGGGAAGGTGGATCAAAATGGATGTCAACGACCTGAACGGTGATGGCAAAATGGATATAACGCTGCTTGCTTTCACAGGCATGCAGTTGGCCAATGATCCGGAGGATCAATATGGGAAATGGTTGAAGAGTAGTCCTTCGATCCTGCACTTGCGGAATAGAGGTTCGAACTAAAAAAAGGAGGTAGGCATCTTTATGCCTACCTCGAACCTCACTATTACGATGGGTTTATGAAGCGTCTTAATAAATAGTTTTAGTACCCCGGATTCTGCCTTAAATTTGGGTTTTTATCTATTGCAGGTTGAGGGATAGGAAATAGTACATTATGTTCGTCTAGCTCATATCCATATTCTACCAGTCGAGGCTGATATTGAGCGATTCGGTCCAATAACGCCTGGCTCGGTGTAAATACAGTTCCATCATCATTATACATGGTCGGAATGGTATAATTCATATAAGCCATTTTATTTTCCAATAGTTTGCCTTGGCGAACCAGTTCTTCGTAATCCTGTCCTTCAAAACAAAGTTCTTTTCTGAATTCCAGGTAAATGGAGTCCCGGAGTTGGTCCTGAGACAAATTTTCCAATGGCGGTAAATCAGCCCTGGCGCGAACCCTGTTCACATATTTGTAAGCATCTTCTATGGCGCCGCTTTCATTGCTGGCTTCCGCTGCCACGAGCAACACATCAGCAAACCTCAACACCTTAAGGTTATAGGCCATACCAACTTTGTTCTGAGGATCTCTGTATTTGTTAATGTGCGGGACTGGGTAAGTATTTTCATGCCATTGAATGAGCGAATCGCCGCTCGGGGCAGGGTATTCCGTCAACCAGGTAGCTTCTTTTCTCTTGTCTGAATCGCTAAACTTATTATAGAACCAAATACTACCGATGATGGTGCCCCATTGTCCGGGTCCGTATCCACTATTATAAGGTTCATAATTATTCCCAAGTGCATGATCCTGGGGAGAAACGCCATTGTATTGTACTTCAAAAATACTTTCACTATTATTGTCCCGGTTACCATTTCCTGTCCACCAATTATCCTTTGGGTCGGGCACCAGGTCCAGGTTGCTCGGCGAGTTAATGACGGCTTCTGCATTACCTTTGGCATTGGCCCAGTCCTTACGATACAACTGAACTTTAGCTAGCAGGCCTTGAGCTGCTTCTTTAGAAGCCCGACCGACATCACTGCCGGGATAATCCTTGATATACGGCAAAGCACCGATTGCATCGGTCAGGTCTGTAATGATCTGTGCATATACTTCATCCGCTGTATTTCTGGTAACCTGCAACTCGGAAATATTGGAAGTACTGGTCTCCGATAAAATGAGCGGTACGCCTCCCCATCTTCTCACCATATTGAAATAAGTCAATGCCCGCAAAAATTTAGCCTCGCCGATTATCCTCGCCTGAAGGGTGGCGTCCATATCAATGCCCGGCACATGGTCAATCACTGCATTGGCACGGTTTACAGCTTGCCAGACGGCCCTCCAGGTAGAGATATTGTAACGGTCGCTGACGAGCATTCCTGCATCTCTTAATGTAATAAGTGGAGCTCGGTCGGAAGTGCTGCCTAAGCGGGAAAAACAGCCGTCACCGGCAAGTGTACTGGAGGTCATCCAATACCTTGAATAATAATCATTTACATTCAGAGCCGCATAAGCTCCGTTCACGGCAACCAATGCATCTTCAGCATTATTGTAAAAATTTGCAGGGGAAATAGAATCCTTGGGTATTTCATCAAGGAATTCTGAGCATGAAGTGGCCAATACCACTATGCTGAATAGTAAAAGATATATTAGATTTTTCATATTGTTAGCTTTTAATAACATGTTCCAAATTAGAAACTGAGTTTTAAGCCTACTAAGACTGTTTTAGCCAATGGATAAGAACTAACATCCCAGCCAAAAGATCCTCTAACATTAGCTCGTCCATTGGTATCGGGATTGTAACCTTTATAATCTGTAATGGTCAACAAGTTCTGGCCGGTTAAATAGACCGATCCATTTAACGCGCCTAAAAAGTCATTCGGCAACTGGTAGGTTAAGGTCAATTCTCTCATTCTGAGATAAGTAGCATCTTCGAGATACCAGTCGGACTCGCCAATGGCGCCCGAGCCACCTACTGCCGGAGGGTTGGAATTCAGGACGGGGTGAGCCGCATTCGGGTTCTCCGGCGTCCAGGAGTCCATGCGTTCGCGCAGTGGATTCTGTCCTCTGGTTACACTCATATTGAAGCTCCTCATGGTGTTGTAAACCTCCCCGCCATGTTGGCCCTGGAAGAAAACTCTTAATTGGAAGGCCTTGAAGGAAAGGCTGGAATTAATCCCGTAGATAAAATCCGGGAATGGATTTCCAATAACGGTGCGATCATTGGGGTCCAATACTCCATCACCGTTTACATCTACATAGCGGACCATGCCGGGTACCACACCGGGTTGCAGGGCCTGCCCGGCCTCCGCCTCTGCCTGGTTTCTGTACAATCCATCCGTTTGGTATCCATAGAAGACACCTAATGATTCGCCAACCGTCACCAGGCCGGTAATGGATTCGCCGGCGAAGGTAACCCGGGGCAATTCATAAGACTGGTCGCCTGAACCCACTTCACTGGGGTCCCCTAGGGAGGTCACTTCATTTTTGTTGGCAGAAATATTAAACCCAAGATTCCATCTGAAATCACCGGTGTTTACCAGCACACCGTCCGCTGCAAACTCCCATCCGACGTTTCTCATACTACCCAGGTTCTGTACGGAAGGATCGATGATACCTGAGGTTTCCGGAAGCTGTACTTCGAGCAAGAGGTCATCGGTTTTTTTGTCATAATACTCTAACGTAAAATTAAACCGGCTGTCCAGGAGCGAAACATCCAGGCCGACATTGGTCTGAGTAGATATTTCCCAGGTCAGGTTGGGCACCGGCACGCGCAGTGGTGAAAATCCGTTTACAATAGTACCCCCTCCGAAGTTATAAGGTGTCGATTGCAAAAGCGCCAAAGACCGGTAAGTAGGTAATTCCTGATTGCCCACCTGGCCCCAGCCAACTCTCAATTTCAGGTTGTTGAAAAGCGTTCCGTCTGCCATGAAGGCTTCATTGGAAATTCTCCAGGCACCGGCAACGGATGGGAAAAAAGCCCACTTTCCTCCCTCTGCAAATTTGGATGATCCGTCTCTTCGTCCGGTAAAAGTGAGGAGGTAGCGGTCATCATAGTTATAATTGACCCGACCCAGGAAGGAGAGTATAGAAAATTCAGCATACCTCGAACTGACACCCGGTACAACTGATCCTCCCCCCAGATTATACGGGCCGGTGATGTCGGTGGCAAAGCCACTGGCATTGACCGCTCTAAATTCTTCTGTCTCTTTTTGTGCGGTAAAGCCTGCCAGTGCAGAAAAATTATGGACACCAAAGGATTTATTGTAATTAAGGGTATTTTCATTTAATAAAGAAAGCCGGTTTACGGAACTTACATTGGCCGAATTAATCGGGCTGGTCTTGGCAAATTGAGAGGTTCTGTATACATGCCTATCCCGGTTTTCCGAGTCAACTCCTAATGATACTCTGAACTTCAAATCGGGGGTGAAATAGTAGTCACCATAAATATTCCCCAGAACCCGGGTAATAACATTTTCATCAGAAAATTCATTGATGAAAGCCACAGGATTTAGGTCCCCCTGGGCATCGGGAACTGTAGAAGGAAGATCGTTATGAGTGGCATAGGTGCCATCATCCAGGTAAACGGGCAAAATAGGAGAATGTCTGATGGCTATAGAGGTGATGCCATTAGTGGTTTCTCCTTCGGTTAACGCACCATTGTTAACCGACCGTGATACATTCAGGGAGTTTCCAAATTTGAACTTCTCACTAAGATTAAAATCGAGGTTTAACCTAAAGGAGTATCTTTCAAAATCAGATCCTCTAATAACACCGTCCTGGTCAAAATAACTTGTAGATACGTTGTATTGGACCGCATCGGATCCCCCGTTAACACTTAATTGATGATTTTGTATCATGGCATCTCTGAAGATCAGATCCTGCCAATCCGTATTATAGGGCGGAGCAGAAGTAAAGACCACCGGATCCCCACCGGCAGCAGCTTGTAAGTTGTAGATATCCTGATACTCCTGAGCATTCATCATTTCAATTCTATTAGCTACAGACTGAGTACCAGCGTACCCATGGTAGGATACACTGGGGGCCCCTTTAGCCCCTCGTTTGGTAGTAATAAGCACCACTCCATTGGCTCCTCTAACCCCGTAAATGGCAGCAGCAGAGGCATCTTTCAGTACCTCTATGGATTCAATATCTGCAGGGTTCAGGGAAGCTAGAGGATTTTGGTTCACGGTGTAGTCAGTACCCTGGTTAGAGGTTCCCCTTCCGGCACTGGTAGAAAACTGAGACTGCCCGGTTACCGGAAATCCATCAATGACATATAATGGTTCGCTTCCATTCAGAATTGAGGTCGCCCCCCTGATCTTAATACTGATCCCACCTCCCGGGGCAGATGAGTTATTGGTCACCAGCATACCCGCAACTCTTCCCTGTAACCCCTGTTCAAGAGAGGTGATGGGCTGTGAATTGAGCTCTTCGGAGGTAATCGATGCCACAGATCCGGTCAGATCGCTTTTTTTCTGAGTACCGTAGCCGACCACTACGATTTCGTCCAGGAGGGTAATATCCGTGGTCATCACCAGGTCAATGGTAGTTCTGCCGCCAATCTCAATTACTTCCCGCTTGTAGCCTGTATAGCTAAAAGCAAGTGCAGTTGCTTCCGCTGAGATCTCCAGCGAATAAGCTCCGTCTACATCAGTAATTGTTCCCGTTGTCGCACCCACTACACTAATGGATACCCCGGGAAGGGTAGTCCCGTCGGTATCGGTTACGGTGCCCGAAATGCTGCGTTGGGCGAAAGCGCCTAATGCATAAAAAGCAACAATTAAAACGGATAGCCATAGCCGTCTCGTTCGGTTTGCATGTAAGATTAAATGTGAAAGTTCCATAAAATTGAGTTTGAAGGTGTAAGAATAAAACGGGTTTTGACCCATATCAAACCATACTCCACAACATCAGGACCTGGACACGTAGATCGACCAAATCCTTAATCATCCAGGTAATCCACTTTGGTCATCAAGCTCGCGTCCCCTACACCGACAGGTGTCGGGGAATCCGGTGGACCCTGGTATCGTTTAGTTATTGAAGGAAAATTGTATCTTTTATAATCAGAGATTTGATGACCGCTCAAATTTCCTGAATGCCTATTAATCTGCGTGCTCATTTTTTCACAATTATGTAGCAGGATTTAACAAAATGATATTTTATTCTAAAAAATTGATTTGCAGTAAAATAAAAAATCATTTAATGCCTAGTTAGGTGAAATAAAATTCCGTTTCTAGGCATAAGGGTTTAGTGTGTTAGCTATGCCATTTGCATTACTACACCTCAGAGGAAAGGTCTACATTTTGGTCTTTTAGTTGAGGATTGTTCCCTGCCTACTGAAACAGATAGCTCCGTCTGTTATCTTATCCTGGCACCAGGTGCCGGAGAAAGAGTCCGGATGTTGATATCAAACTGCTTCAGCGTTTTTTGCCATCCTTATTTAAAAATTTGATGAGTACAGTAATTTTGGTTTAATTTTCAAATATAGTAAAAAAGAAAACAAACGAAGCAAAATAAAAATAAACGAAAGTAAATTAATAGATATTCTGAATTTATTTCATAATATTGTCACCACTTAAGGAGAATAGGAAAGTCAATCTGTAATCTCTTTTTTGCTAAAACTTCCAGAAAAGCTTTGTCTTTTTATCAAAACCAACAACAAGCAAAGTTAATTAACGACAAATCAAAAAATATTGAAGGCCAGAAGGAAAGCGCTACATTTGTCTTTCATCAGAAATCTTAGCGAATGCTTGCTACTCAACGAAAAGAAAAAATACTTGACCTCCTAAAAGAAGATGGTTCTGCCAAGGTGGTCGATCTGGCCAGACTATTTAAAGTAACCGAAGTTACCATCCGTCAGGATCTGGAGAAGTTGGAAAGAGAAGGACTGGTAGTGAGGGAACATGGAGGGGCGCACCTTAAAAACTTTGAGGACCAGGTCCGAAATTTTTCCCTGATCAATCAGGATAACCTTAAAGAAAAAGAAGTTATCGCGCAAAAATGTCTGGATTTTATTGAACCGGGAGATACCATCATTCTGGATTCAGGGTCCACTACCACCGAAATAGCCAAAAAGATCATGGATATTAAAGGGCTGGTAGTGATAACCAATGCCTTGAATATTGCCCTGATGCTGGGGGCAAATCCAAATATTGAAGTGGTGATGACCGGTGGAGAATTTAAGCCCCCTACGCTTTCTTTAACCGGACAAAAGGCAGCTGATTTTTTCAAGGGCCTCAATGTACAAAAACTCTTTTTGGCTACCGCCGGCATTTCTCTGAAGTCGGGCCTTACCTATCCCAGTATCAGCGATCTGGTGGTTAAAAAGGCCATGATCGATGCTGCCGAAACCACCTATCTGGTTGCTGATTCTTCCAAGATCGGTAAGAGTGCATTTGCCAGCCTGGGCGCTTTGTCCCTTATTGATTATATCATAACTGATGAGGGGGTGGAAGAAAAACACAAACAGGTTTTCAAAGACCATGAGATCGAATTGATCATTGCAAATAATGGAAAATAATCGAAACGAGTGACCCGCTGAAAGGTCGATATACATACACTTAAATGGATTAAGCCCTGGCAGGTTCCAAACAGAATGCAGCCAGCATGGAAGTTGTTGTTCAAGGGCAGCCTGCTGCCGTTGATCCGCCCGATCAGACCAACGCCGGGGTATTGATAATAGGCAGATAAGTAACGTTATCAGAAAAACGAACTCGATATGAAAAAGCAAAGCCTCACTTTAGGGGTCATTATCGGAAACCGGGACTTTTTTCCTGACAAACTGGTGTCAGAAGCAAGAGTAGATATCCTAAAGGTGCTAGAAGAACAAGGGATTAAAGCCATATTGCTAGGGGAAAACGACACGAAACTGGGGGGCGTAGAAACCTATCAGGATGCCCGCAAGTGTGCGGATCTGTTTATCAGACATAGAGCTGAAATTGCCGGAGTGCTGGTGGTATTGCCCAATTTCGGAGATGAAAGAGGTGTGGCTGATACCTTGCATTTGGCTGATTTGAAAGTGCCGGTTTTGATCCAGGGATATCCCGATGAGCTGCATAAATTGAATGTAGCCAATAGAAGAGATTCCTGGTGCGGTAAAATTTCCGTTTGCAATAACTTATACCAGTATGGTATCAAATATACGATCACGACCCAACATGTTGTCCACCCCACCGACCCATCATTTGTCGAAGATCTACAGCAGTTCTCTGCGGTTTGCCGGGTAGTGAAAGGGATGAAAAATGTACGTATCGGTGCGATCGGCGCCCGGCCAACGGCCTTTAATACAGTTCGGTACAGCGAGAAGATCCTGCAGAAAAACGGCATCTCCGTGGTCACTTGTGATCTTTCCGAGATCCTGGGTAGTGCCAATAAACTGGATAATTCGGATCAACGGGTGAAGGATCACCTGGAAAAGATCCATAATTATGCCTCCAGTGGCAAAACGCCGGCAGCAGCGATGATCCAAATTGCAAAACTCGATGTCGTTTTAAATGACTTCATGCAAGCTAATGACCTGGATGCCAATGCCATCCAGTGTTGGACCTCCCTGCAACAAAATTATGGCTGCAATGTATGTACCAGTTCCAGTATGTTCAGCGAGGGGATGATCCCGAGTGCCTGTGAAGTGGATGTCACTGGTACACTCAGTATGTATGCTCTGCAGTTAGCCTCCGGTTCTCCTAGTGCGCTGGTGGATTGGAATAATAATTACGCCGACGATGCTGAGAAATGTGTGCTTTTCCACTGCGGAAACTGGGCCAAATCTTTCCTTCCGGATATTGAGATCAGCAATGCACCCATTCTCGGGACCACGGTGGGCGTCGAAAACACCTATGGTGCGCTGGATGGCCGCACCCCGGCCTCGCCCCTGACCTTCGGGCGGATCACCACGGACGATACCAAAGGCGTAATGAAGGCCTATGTAGGGGATGGCCAGTTGACCGATGACGAACTGAATACCTTCGGCAACCGGGCTGTGGCCAAGATCCCAAACCTGCAGGGCTTGATGCAGCACGTGTGCAAAAATGGTTTTGAACACCATGTTGTAATGAACGCTTCGCATACCTCCGCTGCCTTAAAAGAAGCCTTTGAAAATTACCTGGGATGGGAAGTTTATCACCATAACGGATAGACTTAAAACGATATGAAAAATAAGGAACTGAAACTAAAATCTGTATTGCTGAGAAAGAACATTCTCAAATACATTTATCGGGCTAAGGCCGGTCATACCGGTGGCAGTCTCTCCTGTGTGGATATCCTCAACGTGCTTTACAATCGGGTGCTGAACGTGGATCCGAAAAATGCTAAGGATCCGGATAGAGATCGGTACGTTCAAAGTAAGGGCCACTGTGTAGAAGCACTTTTTGTGACCTTGGCTGACCGCGGTTTTTTCCCGGAATCTGACCTGGAGACCCTCTGCCAATACCAGTCCCATTATATCGGCCACCCTACTAAAAAGGTGAACGGCATAGAACAAAATACCGGGGCTCTGGGGCATGGTTTATCCATTTGTGTCGGGGAAGCCATTGCAGCAAAGCTCGATAAAAAGGATCATCGGGTATTCACGCTCCTGGGCGAT
>CBDUIU010000119.1:0-8849 GCA_965367335.1 uncultured Saprospiraceae bacterium | reverse complement strand
CCAACAGGATTGGAAAAGCGAAGCCCCATGACCTCCCGCTCCAATCGTTTATCTTTTACTTGGTACAAGCTGCGAAATAAACTTCGCATACCCGGAATACTCAGCAGCGTCCGAAAACTGGCAACGGTAAAATGATGCGCTTTTTCTGGTTGCATGGAGAACAGGAGCGGCTTGATGAGTCGGTACATAGATGGATAGGTTTTGCTGGAGGCAAAAGTAGGAAAAATGCGGAAGATATAAAGAAGTAAAAAAGCTTGAAAAGGAAGTGACGAATTGCAGTGGCAGATCACTTGGCTGTTAAAAGGCAGGAATGGATTTTACCTGAGTAGGATGGCCTCATTTTTTATGTAGATCGAACTACTGCTTCCGCAGTCAGTCGATCCATATCGCGAATTAATAAGCGACGACGATTAAAGGTCAGGATATTCTTTGAGCGCAGTTCGTTTAGCACCGTAGTAACCGTTTGGCGGGAAGTGGCGGTTAAGTTAGCAATTTCCTGATGCGTAATAAATTTCCGGACGACGACTTCATAGCCCACCCGTTGGCCTTTTTTCCGAGCCAATTCTTGTAAGAATTCAACAATACGTGTCCGAGAATCTTTGAAGACCAGAGATTCCAGTCTTTTCTCCATTTCTAATACTCTTGAACCCATGATTTTCATCAAAAACATACTCAGCCCATTATGCTCTCTCATCAAGCCCCTCATCTCTTCACGTGAAATTACACAAGCCGTCGTTTCTTCCATCGCAATGGCAAAGTCCCGACGATTTCCGGTATCCAGTAAAGCCAATTCACCAAAGACTTCTCCTTTTCCCAGTATAGCTTTGGTAATTTCTTTACCACCATTATCATGATGTCCAATTTTCACCCGCCCTTCCATTAAAAAATAGATTTTATCCGATGAATCCTCCTGTAAGTAAATATATTCTCCTTTTTTAAAGACCTTTTGTAGATGGGTTTCAACGGCTGCTCCAAGTTTATTAGGGCAAAAAATACCGGTTACATCTATATTTTCCAGGAACCATAAAGATTGATTATTCATTTTATTGGGTTTTAGCTACGACGAAAGCTTTTTTCATAAAAGCTCATTTCTTTATTTTAAAGAGTATCTAACTAAATTCATCAACAATGTAAAAGCTTCGATGGTTTTGTTTTCCTGTCAAAAGACTAGCACAACTGTCTCATTAACGGCTTTTTAGTGTCTGTAAAAAATATAGCGCGCGAGCAATAACAACATTTACTAGTCCTCGTCTGGAAACAAATCAAAGTTTTTGCGTAAATCTTCAACCAGCGGATTGATCTCTTTCATTTGCAAATACTTCTCCTTCAGCGTTAGTAGCTTAGGTTTTTCCGCCTTTTGAGGCTGTTTGGACTCGTCCACCTCTACCTTCACTACCAGTCCTGGATGTTTAAGTTCCTTTCTGAGGTAATCCATCAAGCCATATTCCTTTTGCAGAAGTTCTTTGGAGATTTTTAATCCTACCATTAGCGTTATTTCCTCCTGATCAATGAGGATCTCAGCACTTTGCATGGAGGTCCGTGCGGTAGGTGAAGTAATTTGCTCGGCATAATCGGCTAATACTAATTTAATTTGCTCCTCGGTCAGCTCAGGTAATGATGTTGGCGCTGCGGAAAGTTCCTCCTTAACCTGGCTTTCCATCGCATCCAGACTCATAAAGGTCGGCATATTATGTTTACTGGATTTTTTCAGGCCTGAAGGAGTAGCTTTCTTAGGACTAGGGACTTCAGTACGCGGAGGTGTCCCTGAACCAGGCTCAGGGTCGGAGTTTTCAGGAGGAGAACTATCTTTAGAAGTTGGTGAAGTATCGACGTGGGATTTAGTCGATGACTTTTTAGGAGGTGTAGCAACCTTACTTGTTACATCAGGTGTTTTTTTTTCCTCGGAAATAGTAGCAGCTACGGGTTGTTGAGCTAATTGGACGGCGCGGTTAATATAGCTCATTTTGATCACCGCCATCTCAACGTGGAGGCGTTTATTACGAGCCATTCTAAAATTAACGTCACATTCGTTAGCGAGATTAAGCGCTGTGAGAATAAAGGAGCTCGGGCACAGGCGGGCCTGCTCCAGATACCTGGCTTTGAGACCGTCGCTGAGCTCAAGTAAAGCCACGGTCGACGCGTCTTTGCTGACCAGTAAATTACGCAAATGCTCCGCTAGGCCCTGGATAAAATGATCCGCTTCGAAACCTTTTTTTAATACATTATCCAAAATCATCAACACATTACTTACGTCTTCTTGCAGTAAAGCATCCACTACCTTAAAGAAGTAATCATAGTCCAACACATTAAGGTTGGTAATGACATCTTCATAGTTGAGTTTTTTACCGCCGAAGCTGGTCATTCGATCAAAGATAGAAAGAGCGTCTCTGAGTGCTCCATCTGCTTTTAGGGCAATAATATGCAGTGCATCCTCCTCCGCTTCGATCCCTTCTTGCTGGCAAATGGCTTGTAAGTGCTTGACCATGGCCTGGGGCTGAATTCGCCGGAAGTCAAAAATTTGACACCGCGAAAGGATTGTCGGAATGATCTTATGTTTTTCGGTAGTAGCCAGGATAAAGATCGCGTAAGGGGGTGGTTCTTCCAGTGTTTTCAAAAATGCATTAAAAGCTGTGGTTGAAAGCATATGCACCTCATCAATAATAAACACTTTGTACTTCCCTTGCTGTGGCTGAAATCGCACTTGTTCGATCAGTGCCCGAATATGTTCAACGCTATTATTAGAAGCCGCATCCAGTTCAATAATATTAAAAGAGGCATTCTTATCGAACGCTCGACAAGAGTTACAGGCATTGCAAGCCTCATAATCCTCTGTAACATTTTGACAATTGATCACCTTAGCAAGAATACGGGCGCAGGTCGTTTTACCAACTCCCCGTGGCCCACAAAAGAGAAAGGCATGGGCTAAATGATCGGTCTGCAATGCATTTTTCAGCGTTTGCGTTACATGTTCTTGCCCCACAACTTCATCAAATCGCTGAGGCCGGTATTTTCTTGCGGATACGACAAAATTACTCATAATGTAAAGGTATGAAAAAAGGAGGAAAAGCAAGATGGAGAGTCGCGATATGGAGAAGACCTAAATGAAGAAAGACTTGGGTAACAAAAAATCCATCGGAAAACTTCTCTCTTAAACGCACAACCTGTACCTTGGGAGCCTACTAGAAGAATCAGAAATAAAGACTTACTAAACTGTCGGGGATTAACTTGGTTCCATCTGTACACTTAGATCCCCTTTCCACTTTTTCGTCATATGAAAATAGCTATTGCCCAACTCAACTACCACATCGGAAACTTTGCCGGTAACACAAAAAAAATGCTGGAAGCTGTCGCCGCTGCTAAGGAACAGGGCGCTGACCTGATCTGCTTCAGTGAACTGACCACCTGTGGTTATCCACCGCGTGATTTTTTGGAATTCGACGATTTTATTCGTTTAGCGGAAGAAGCGGTGGCGACATTGGCCAAAGTTGCCCAAGGGATTGCGATTGTAGTTGGATCTCCCAGTCGAAATCCCGTGATTGAAGGGAAGGACCTGTTTAACGCTGCCTTCTTTTTAGCAGATGGAGCAATCAAATATATAGCAAATAAGGCCCTGTTACCAACTTATGATGTATTTGATGAGTACCGATATTTTGAGCCTGGCAGCTCTTTTCAGGTAGTGGAATATCAGGGCAAAAAAATTGCTCTAACCGTATGTGAAGATATATGGAATATTGGCAATGAAAATCCGCTCTACACCATTTGTCCAATGGATCAGTTGATCAAGCAGGAACCTGATTTCATCCTAAATCTTTCGGCTTCTCCTTTTCATTTTGAACAAGCGACCACCCGAATCAACATTGTACGTGCGAATGTAGAACGCTATGGCATTCCGATGTTCTACGTCAATCATGTTGGTGCCCAAACGGAATTAGTTTTTGACGGAGGTTCCATCGTTATGTCACCGGATGGGAAGGTTTTTGATGAACTCCCCCACTTCGAAGAAGCGATACGATTCTATGAATTAACGGAAGTAATAAAAGGTGGTGTTGTCCGGGAACAACCTAAAAATAAAATGGAAATGATCCATGATGCCCTGGTTCTGGGGGTTAAGGATTACTTTGGAAAACTAGGATTTAAAAAAGCAATTATTGGCTTGTCTGGAGGAATTGATTCAGCCGTGACCGCTGCTCTGGCGGCAAGGGCACTAGGGCCTGAAAACGTAAAAGTGTTGTTAATGCCTTCTCATTTTTCTTCTGATCATTCTGTAAAAGACGCAGAGGATTTGGCTAACAATATGGGAATTTCTTATGAAATCATACCTATCAAAGGAATCTATGATGCGTACATGAAAGAGTTGGGTCCTCATTTTGCAGGTACGGAGTTCAATGTGACGGAAGAAAACATTCAGGCTCGTTCACGAGGAATGTTACTCATGGCTTTCTCAAATAAATTCGGGTATATATTGTTGAACACTTCTAATAAAAGCGAAATGGCCGTAGGTTATGGTACGCTGTATGGTGACATGTGTGGCGGGCTTTCTGTTATTGGAGATGTATACAAAACAGAGGTCTTTGAGCTGGCCCGTTATATCAATAAAGACGGTGAAATGATCCCGGAAAACACAATCGTCAAACCGCCTTCTGCTGAGTTACGCCCAAACCAAAAAGACAGTGACAGTTTACCAGACTATGCCGACCTCGATGAAATCCTTCGGCAATACATAGAAAACCGCCAAGGTCCCAGAGAAATCATTGCCATGGGCTATGATGAAAAGCTGGTAAGACGCGTGCTACGTTTGGTCAATATTAACGAATTTAAACGATATCAGACTGCTCCGGTCCTAAGGGTGTCCAGAAAAGCCTTTGGTATGGGTAGACGAATGCCGATTGTTGGAAAATATCTTTCCTAATGTCTTTTACTAAATCACGTGCTCAGAACTTGCCATCCGCCATTTATAGCAAAGTGAGTTCTCTTATCTAATAATAGATAACTATCGAATCACATTGGTTGTGCCTGTTTTTTTTTAAACACCAAACTGGCTCAAGTGATGATCCAGATGCTTATAAAATGTATTGCTCCATTCTTCTTTGGTGAGTACTCCGAAAGAATGGGATTCTAAATTATCAAAGTGCTTTTCCCCCAGGGCTTGTGTCTTTTCAACATAATCAATCAACCTGGCCTTTTCTTTTGCAAAATCGCGTTCATCAGCTATGAGAAAGGCCGGAGCCGTTCGGCTATTTTTCGGATAGGGTTTATCCCCCACCACGCTATTCTTTGCCAGCATCTTTATGATGAACTTCATGAAAAAATTTGGCTTTGGATGTTTCTCCTGTTCATAAACCAATTCATACGTCACATTACAATGAGCCAACATCTGCGCTACATTCATCTTACCCCACTTGGGTTGTGTTTCGGGAGTGAGTTGATTTATCCGTTCAATAACCTCATTGGTGACCTTTTTATCAAAGATATTCTTGATCATAATCGATTATATAAAGTAGACTTTATTGGAAAAAAATTTCTCTTAAAAGTAGGGCTTCGTATCTACAAATCCTAATCTGGTTGTTAATGAACTGAAAATCTTGTTAATGACCTGTTAATCGATAAATAAGATGGAAGGAAAGAAGTACTTTGGATCAATCATAAAAAATCATCCTCAACGTTTTTCTAATGTCTGTACGCATCTGCTTCTATCTTTCTCTTCTCCTTTTCTCATTTTTATTTTTTTCCTGTCAGCCATCTAATGCACCACTGGGAAGTCCATTATCTTTTTTCCCGTCCACCAGCCAACTGCAGGAAGGCATCGTTAATAAATATTATATTCATTATCAAAGTAATGACGGCTTTGAAAAATCAACGGATATCCTATACTATGCCTATCAACTGAACAACCAACAGCAACTTCAAATCAGTGTATATAACCCTGGCTACGAGGTAACTCGCACAAGTACTTTTGAATTTTTCGAAAACGAAATGAGGCTTAAGGACCGGCGTATTTTTTGGCAAGGAGATGAATATGCGGCTCAATTAGCGTACGTCACTTTTCTGGATTGGCAAAAAGATACTGCTACATTTAAGGGCGTTTTCTCTTATGGCCAAGGAAGAACTCAAACGCTGGAGTGGCAACAAATAAGTGGTCAAGATAGTATCATCTCCGCTAGCCCGGTGAAAATTTTTCATCGCCTTCGCAAACGTCTTTATCAATACGACGACCAGGACGATCGGCAGTTTACAGATACGATTACTGAAATATATGCTCAAGGATTAGGGCTTTTTAACAGTACCTGGAAAATGAAAAAAGGTAAGGCCAACATTGAATTGGTAAAACAATTCCACTGGAAGGACTTTAAAGCAATGGCCAATTCCGCACCAAAGCGAGTGGCTTATATTAATCCGGCAAAACAAATAGACCGAAATAGCAATTTTTCACCTTGTGAAAACTCAAATAAGATCCATGATTATTATAATGGAACTCCGCACGCTGGATTACGAACGGGAAAGCGTGGTTGGCAAAAGCTATTTCAACAAAAAGGAAACTCCTCTAACGCTTCAAAAGAATCAGGCTATCTTACTTTTCGTTTTGTCATCAATTGTGAAGGGAAAACCGGCTGGTTTACAACCGAAGAAGCAGACCTGGATTTTCAACCGAAAGAATTTCCTCCTGAACTAGTTCAACATTATTTTGATATTATTGAAAAAGTTGATGACTGGAGACCAGTAGTTATTCGTCAAAAAGCTGCGGATGCTTATGCTTATTTAACCTTAAAATTAAAAGACGGTGAACTTATTGACATCCTTCCTTAAACTATTCATTTTATTTTTACTTTTGGTTGCATGCCAATCTGACTCTATTCCATTATACGAAAAAGAATTTTCTCCTAAAGAGAAAACAGCATTGGCTCGCACACTAAAAGATGGCATTTTTAATTACTACCAGGGCTCTCCGGCGGTGCAATTACTGCTACAGGAAGCGATTGAACTAGACCCCACTTATGGCACTTTGTACCGGGAAGCTGGTGTACCCTATTTAAAACGCGGTTTTGCCTCAGAATATCAGTATTGGTACAGTCAAGCTGTTAGGTATGATCCTCTGGGCTGGCAGGATTGGCGAGGCTACCTTTATCTTTATTTTTATCGGGATTATGAAAGCGCCATCGCGGATTTCAATGCGACCGATTCCTTGACGCCTGGCATTGTAGACTATCCACAGTCGCTCAGTGTGCATTACTTACGTGGCATCTCTTACCTTATGTTACAACAATATAATCACGCTTTAGATTATTTTGACCAACACATAGCCTACGAAACCAAACAGTCTGGTTTTGATTATATCGACAGCAAGACTTTTCTCTTTCGTGGCCTGGCAAACCTAGGGCTACAACAACCCCGGCAAGCAATGAAAGATTTTATAACAGGCCTTGAGTTAAACCCTGACAATGCTAATCTCCTTTATCAAATGGCTAAACTACATAAGGCCGCAGGAAAAAAGCAACAGGCACTTCAATATCTTGCGGATGCTCAACTGCAATTTGCAAAAGGCAATCATAATACCAGGAGTTACGTAGAAGAGTTTTATCAATTATACGAATCGGATTTAAAGGAATTAGCGGAAAGTATAGAAAGAATGGAAGCCAAATCTTAAAGAGTAAAAATCTTTAATAATTTACTATTTTTACTTTTATCTAAATGCTTGTTCCATGAAAAATAAATTTGTGCATCTCCCTTTCATCTATAATTTCAGGTTTTGTGGATGGCTCCTGATTTGCTCGTTTTCTTTCCTAATGGCTTCTCCGCTTTCCGCGCAACGTCTCCAGCTTTCCAAGCTTTTCGCTGATCATATGATCATGCAACGGGATCAACCGGTAAAGGTCTGGGGATGGGCTGACCAACATACTGAGATCCAATTGAAATTCGACGAGTCCTCCTACCTTACCCGTTCTGATCAAAATGGATACTGGTATGTCACCCTACCTGCTTTACCAGCAGGAGGACCGCACCATCTCTCGGTTAGTACCGGTAACGCATCCCTCCAGATCAAAGATATTTTAATGGGTGATATCTGGCTATGTTCCGGACAGTCTAACATGGAATGGAAGGTAGCTCACAGCAATAATGCCGAACAGGAGATGGCCACTGCCAATGATCAACAGATTCGTCATTGTCATTTGCCCAAGCATTATGCTGAGCAGGTAGCAGATACCCTGGCAGAGGCACAATGGACAGTCACGTCGCCTGAAACCGTTGGAAATTATACAGCGGTAGGTTACTTTTTTGCTAAAGAAATAAGAAAGCATCACGATGTACCGATCGGCTTACTGAATAATGCCTGGGGTGGTAGTCGCATCGAAGCATGGATGAGCCCGGAAATGTTGGGGGTGGATAATCCAGCTAAGGCTATCGAAGCTGCTAAGCAACAAGCCAAACTTGAACAGGAAAAACAGTTGGCAATGTTAAAAACAAAGTTTCCCACGCTTTCGACTACTCAAAGTGGTATCAAAAAAGGCAAAGCCATATGGGCTGCTCCCGATCTGGATGAACAAGACTGGAACATGATTTCCGTTCCTGCTAATTGGGAAGAACAAGGTTATGAGGATTTTAATGGAATTGCCTGGTATCGAAGATCTTTTGAGTTAACAGAAGCAGAAGCCAAAGAGGATATAAAAGTACATCTGGCTCAAATTGATGATTCTGATGTCACCTGGGTGAACGGAAAAAGAATTGGCGGTATGGAAAACTCCTGGAACGAGCTCAGGATATATACGGTCCCAGCTAATATTCTTCAGCCGGGTAATAATATCATTGCCATTCGCGTAGAAGATCACGGCGGCGGCGGTGGCATCCACGGCAAA
>CBDUIU010000118.1:0-8854 GCA_965367335.1 uncultured Saprospiraceae bacterium | reverse complement strand
TTCCGGGGTACTTGGAGTGTGCCTGTGAATACAAGTTTTTTGTTATCTAATGTTCGGCGGTAGGCTTCATTGAGCATTTTTAGCCATTGCTTTTCGGTGATTTTTTTAACACCGTGTTTCTCTGCTTGTTCCAGTTTTACTTTCCCAGGGTCTTCTCCTACAACCAGGTAACTTGTGTTGCCGGAAACTGAGTTTACAAACTTAGCCCCGACAGACTTCACCTTTTCCTGGTGTGCGGTTCGGCTCTCAGATAATGCGCCGGTAAAAACGACCGTCTTTCCATCTAAAGCTCCAGCCAGGCTGCGTTTGTGTTTAAGACCAGGCATGGATGATCCCTTTACCAGCTTCTCTCCTATTTTATGTCGCGGTGCTTCTACTTTATAAAGCGTTTTCACCGTATTTAACAATTGCAATATATTTATATCATTTGATTGTCTATTCCACTTGGTCAGGTCTACATATTGAAGCCGACGATAGCCGAAAGGTAAGCGTGTTTCTTTGATCAAAGCAGGTACCAGAATTTTTCTTTCCAGGCCTTCATAAGCTTCGTCCAGCACCCAGGCGGAGTCCACGGAGTTCGGTGACCAGAGTACTACAATACAATTCGCTTCATCCAGGGCTTTACCGATGCTGCGATCAAAGGCTTTTCCAGGAGGGAGATTTTTATCCCACCATACTTTCCAGCCCTGGCCTTCAAAAATCTTGGCAAGTGCTTTCGTTACTGTTCTGTCTTTGCTGGAATAGCTGATAAAAATGTGATTCATGACTGGAGATGGCAATTAAGATGGTTAAAGGAACAGCTAGTAAATTATTGCCCCCCTGCAAAACTGGCTTGATAAGAGGACCCAGGTTCATCATCTTCATAATAATAAGACTTTAAAAGCCCGTCTTCATAGACTTGAAGAATAGTCTTTCGCTCGCTTTGATCTTCATTATAAGCTATGTATTTCTGTTCTACCACGTTACCCGCTTCATCATAGGTGAAGAGTGTCTCATCTATGACCGGACCATCTTTAGCTTTGCTGGTAGTAGTTCTAACAATTTGCTTACTATTTTCATCCAACTCGTTAGTTTGGACCCATTGAACAGTTTTAAAATCTTTGGCTGGAGCAGCACGTTTGCCTGATTTGGAAATAGGCGCATACTTAATGGTCTCTATTAATTGTTTAGAGCTTGGATGATAATGATAGATGGTTTTGAATTGATCCATCTTATTTTCATCGTAATGATATTCCATTTCACCTGTTACCCGATTATCTTTAGAACTGGCAAAGGTACGTACGAGGCGGTAAGTCAATAAGGGATCCGTATTATTGTTTTCATCGATTAAATTGATATAGTGCTTTTCTTCTATTACCCTACCTTGCTTATCATAAAAATAGTAGGTATAGGAGGTTGCAAGAGCCGCATGTGATGCTCCGCGAAGTAGTGCTGCAAACGTTGGATGGTATTGATAAAAGGTAGTATCTGCACTACCGTTGTATGATCTAACAATATACTTAGGTTTTCCATCGTTACGGTAAGCATACTGCCAAATTGTTCCTCCTCCGGTGACAATAGAAGATAAACGACTATTGTTATCATAACTAAAGCTGCTGCCTTTATTCAGGGTTTTAATTCCTTTTTTACGCCACCACTCTTGAACCGTACTATTTTTTGGTCCTTTTTCTAAAAGGGAAGTATAATGCGTTTCCGCTTCTTCGGGATAAAGCAGGTCTTGACTATGGAGTAAAGAAGGCAGGAAAAATAGTAGACAAATACTGACGAAGCCAAAAAGACGACTGGAATCTTTCATAATGATTGGTGTTTTGAGGAATTTGGGTAAATCTGGAGAGCTAATATAGTAAAAAAAGGAAAGTTTATAGAGATAAATAAATGGAGGAGAGAAAGTTCAATACAGGAGAAAGTCTCAATATTTTGATAACAAGGTACTTGTCTCCTAAAAGATTATCCGAATCTGCCGTCTTTTTTCGAAAAAACACCTACGCTGACCGGCTTTACAGCGTAGAATCCAACCTTGTCTGGATATCGGAGTAACCAGACAAGATTGTTCATCATAAAGAGCCCTTTGGGATCAGGCCTTTGCTAATCTCTTATCATATGACCCTGTTCCCAGTGCATTAAGCAAGGAGAAATGACTTCGTACAGCACCGATAAAGGTGCGATGTTCGTGATAGGGAACATTAAACTCTTGCGCTGTTTTTTTCACGATCTTAGAGATCTTACGGTAGTGAACATGACAGATATTCGGAAACAAGTGATGTTCGATCTGGTAATTTAGTCCACCAATGAACCAGGAAAAGAAAGTACTGTTATTTGCAAAATTGGCGGTAGTGTGCATTTGATGAATCGCCCAATTATTTTCAAGGCTTCCTTCTGTATTCACTTTGAAAAAGTCGGTTTCTTCAATAACGTGGGCCGGTTGAAAAATCAGTGCCAGAACTAATCCGCAGATCATGTGCATTAGAATAAAACCTAAGAGGGTTTGCCACCAGGCAATATTGACTAACATTATGGGCAGTAGCAAGGTCAGGACGATGTACCAGCTTTTATTGAAAATGATTTGCACCAGTGCTTTTGGAAAAGTTAGTCCCTGACTGGCCAATAGATCTTTCTCATTATAGCGTACTAATTGTTGGAAGTCTTTTGCTGTACACCAGTATAGGGTCATAATAGAATAAAGCAAAGGCGCATAAAAAGCCTGAAAACGGAAAAATCCTTTGCGTTTTTGATTAGGCGAAAACCGCATGATACTGTCTTTTCCAATATCATCATCCATTTCATGTACGTTGGTGTAGGAATGATGAAGAACATTATGCTGTATTTTCCAATTTACATGGTAACCTCCAACAAAATTGACAATGAAACCCAAGGCTTCATTCACCCATTTTTTGTTAGAATAAGAGCCATGATTCGCATCATGCATAATGGATAAACCTATACCGGACATGCCAAATCCCATCAACATCCACATCAACATAGCGCCCCAGACAGAGGCTACAACACCGGTGAGCATCAAAATTAAAGGAATAAAATAAAGGAAAATCATGAAGACTGTTTTGAGCTTCATGTTAGTATTGGCGTGCTTAGAAATTTGATTTTCTTTGAAGTACTGATTGACTCGTTTGTTGAGTTCTTTAAAAAATTCGGGGCGATCTTTTTTATTAAACCTTACCGCGGGAATATTCATACATAGTTAGTTTAAGTGAATCGTAGGGGAGTATTTATTGGGGATGGTCTACATGGAAAAGTCCTACGACAATAGATGAAATGTAGGTGAGGCTGTAAGTTAAAGTAATTTTCGCAAAAAACTATCAAATTCAATAGATTAAAGTCATGTTAAATAACATAAAATGACTTTATTTTCTTTCCCTGCCACTCCAGAAAAATCGCTAATTTAGGATGATTATAGATTGGGTTTATTTGTTAGAAAAATCAATTATCCTGGCTAAAAAAAGAATCATGAATAAAAAAAATCAAAATCTACTCATTTTGTTTTTGGTAATTGGATTTATGCTAGCCACTTTTTTAGGCTATATAGATCACGAGACGGAATCTCTTTATCACCTATATACCACTGAAGGGAACCTGGTGTTTATCTTGATCTTAACCGTTATTACTGGCTTGATACTCTTTGGCTTATATCACCTAGCCCGTAGTGTTATTCGAATGTGCTCCAAGCCCTAAAAATAGTCTTGTACAAACCGATCGTAGATATCCTCAATCAGCTCTTCAGCCATGTCTTCATCATCTTCATGTTCTTGGCGGGCAACGTTTTTAAACTCATCCGGAATGGCGCGAGGATCTCCCTCGGTAATCACGTCATTGATCTCACTATCAATTTCCGCGTAATAGGTCTGTCCGTCATACTGGCAATTACTACTGGATCGGCGGACCCGTACTTCTGCTCTCAGCCGCACTGTTTTTACCTGTCTACGAATAATTACCCGGCCACGTACATTCCGATAGATTGGCACCTGGTATTCTGCACCTGAGGTATCTTGCCGTGTTTCATAACCATCGATGATCCGAGACTCATAATTCTCGCTGTTGGTAGTTTGCTGAAAACTAACGTCCGGCGAATCAAATTCAACATCAAGCTCACAATCAAATTGGCCAGTACCGTTATAAGAAACCTTAGTAAACAAATCGCTGTATCCTTCCACATCATCAAACTGCCGATCAATCTCCCAATCCAGGGAAATCTCAAAAGCCATATCCGCCCGGACATTGATATAAACAGTACCATAGCGGATCGCTTCCCGTAACAGACTGTCAATCTCCAACGGCTCCAGAGAATAGTCGTTCGCCTTCTGAAAATCATAATAAGCTTTACGCGCTGTTTCGGCATCCTCATAACGAACGGCATAAGCCAGACGATCCATCCCTTCTTCAAAATAGACATCTACGACCCGGCTGCGGAGTAACATTTCCTGTTCAACTAGTGGGTCCAATTGTGACTGAAAGATCGGATCGACATACGGCTGGCTATCCGCGATTTTAGCCTGTAAATCCGTACTGATATAAATCGCCTGCTCCCAGTCTTGCACGTCATAGGATTGTTCTAATTGTCCTAACGAGGCCTTTCCATCTTCCAGTAAAGCTGCCAAAGACTTTTCAATTATCGTTCGATTTTGACGACTACATTTTCCCTTTTTGCATTCTTTTAAAGCCAGGGTAAAAGACTTTTTATAATCCCCTTTTTCAAAACTTTTAACGGGCGTTTTACAGGCCATTGCCAGTACCAGCAAACAAAGGGTGACAGAGAATGGTTTAATCATGGTGGTTGACTTAAAATGAAGGAGGAAAATAGGCATATTTTAGGAGAAAAAAGGAGGTGCCGTATAAAAAAGTAAATGGGGGATCATATTTGTTGATTATCAAAATTGTTTTAAATAATTATGTGAATAACTGATTATGAGTTTGTTGTGAATTCAGATTTAGGAAAAACGCTAAAAAATTATTAGTCAGAATTTCATTCGACCCTTGCTCATTGTTAGTTACCGATAAAAAAAACCTGTTCACGTCTTTAGGGTGAACAGGTTTTTTATGTGACACAATCGACAAGTATTAGAATGATTGTCTAGTGTATCCTATCGAAAGGCCATAGGAAAATGCCTCGTTTTAAATTAGCCTACTTTAGCTCCTTTCAGTACTTCTACTAATTCGTGTGCAGACCGCATTCCTGATTCTCTCCACACTGTTTTTCCCTGATGATAAACGATAAATGTAGGCACACCTTTAATTTGTAATTTTTCCGCTAATGCTCTGTTTTTATCAATGTCAATTTTGATAACTTTTGCATCTTTTCCAACTTCCTCGGCAACTTGTTGCAATACAGGAGCCATTGCTTTACATGGCCCACACCAGGTAGCATGAAAATCAACTAACACGGGCGTATCGCCTTTTATTAAATCTGCGAATGTGGGTTTGTTAGACATATTAATCAAGTTTTGTTCAGCTAAAACAAAATCTGATGTGAGAATGTTCAGTGCAGCGGTCAAAAGCACATAGATCGCTTCGCTGTCGGATCGCATCAGCAGGCTGACGCTGTGGGAGGAGGGACTGGTTAGTGGTTTTGGAAATCTTTTGTCTGTTGGTGAAATGATTTGCTGTCTCTCAGTGCAGTGATTCCAATCTCAAAAACAACGATCCCACCAGTCCCACAGCGCAGCGGTCTCATCTCTCTCAGCGTAGCGGTCTCAAGCATAGATCGCTTCGCTGTGGGATCGCATCAGCAGGCTGACACTGTGGGAGGAGGGACTGGCTAGTGGTTTTGAAAATCTTTTGTCGGTTGGTAAAATGATTTGCTGTCTCTCAGTGTAGTGATCCCTCGTCTCTTGGGGTAGCGGTCTGAACCTCAAAGGCAACGATCCCACCAGTCCCACAGCGTAGCGGTCTCACCTCTCTCAGCGCAGCGGTCTCACCTCCCACAGCGTAGCGGTCTCACCTCTCTCAGCGCAGCGATCCCCAACCTCAAACGCCTACACTAACTCTCCCCACAACGGATTATCATATACACCATTTGTAGTCAATTTTTTCAAACCCTTCATGACCATTTCTTTATCTTCTTTATAGGTTACACCATACCACTGATCTTCTGAATCCAGGACGAGGCATTTGCAATTGCCTGCTGCAACCTGCTCATTAACTACCAAAGGGATATAAAACTCAGCCCGTGGGTTTTCCATGTTGTCTTTGACAAAATCGATAAACATTTTTTTGCCGATGGAAAAGAAGTTCGTATCAAATCCCCAGAGATTCATAGAGACCAAAGTGTTATCCGGTAAAGCACTGCCATCTTCTGAACGGATCACTCCGTCTGCTTTCCGTTCAATTTTATGTGTTTCAACGATGTCCGTCATATAATTATCATTGTCCATGGCTGCGACACCTCGGGAAACGGAACCATTATCCGAAATTGTTTTATCCAGACGGAAACCGACCATGGCCCAGGTCTTTTCGTCGACATCTTGTTGTAAGAACTTGCTAATCTTATCAAAAGCCTCAACTCCGTAATAATCATCTGCATTAATGACCGCAAAAGGTCCATCAATTTGGTCTTCAGCTACTAAAACGGCATGCGCAGTTCCCCACGGTTTTTCGCGCTCGGGCAGGTCATTGACCCCTTCAATGGGCGTATTTACTGCCTGGAAGGCAAATGCTACCTCTATCTTATCCTCGAATTTTGGCGTCACCTTCGCTTTAAAGTCTTCCGCAAAGCTTTCCCGGATAACAAAAACAACTTTGCCAAAACCGGCGCGGATGGCGTCGTAAACAGAAAAATCCATGATCGTTTCTCCGTTGGGACCTACTTCATCCAATTGTTTCAATCCGCCATATCGGCTACCCATTCCGGCAGCGAGTACTAATAGTGTGGGTTTCATATGATTGTCTATTAATGATTTATAACGAAGGTAAAACTTGCCCTTCACCTTACCAAATAATTACGATTGTTTTAAACATAGGTTACATTACATAAAAACGCAATAAATGAATTATTATTCACCTAATCTCTTCGTTAAATGAATAAATATTCATTATTTTTGTAATATGGCAAAGCCAAAAGACGAGATAAAAGAACAACTCATTTATCAGACTGCCTTGAAGATCATTCTTAAGGATGGGTTTACAGGGTTGAAGATGAGCCGTTTAGCCAAGGAGTCGGGGGTCGCTACGGGCACCCTTTATATTTATTTCAATACCAAAGAACAATTGATCAATAAGCTGTTTATCCGATTAAAAGAGAAACACCAGACCTATACACTCCTGGGCATTACTCCGGATACCCCTTTCTTCCAAAATTTTAAACAGGCCTGGTACAACGTGATGCAATATGCATTAGACTACCCGGAAGAAGTGGCTTTTCTAGATCAATACCATCGTTCTGTTTATCTTAAAGTCGATACAAAAGATGCTGCCACTACCCTACTTCGACCTATTGACGAGTTACTTCAACAGGGAAAAAAAGAGCTCTTGATCAAACCTATAGATACCGCACTTTTACGAAATCATCTCAATGGGTCCATTCGTTATCTGGCATCAGCTCATCATGAGGGTCATGTACAGATGACAAAACGAAAAATGGGTCAGGCTTTTCAACTTGCCTGGGATAGTATTAAGCGATAAAGTTGGATATTACTTAGAATCCTTCAATCATGATCATGAAAAAATTTTTCCGTTACGTTCTGTTTCCCTTCATTACCTTGTTTATAATTGTTTTGATAACAATGCATGTACGTTATGGTGGCGGAGAACCCTATTTTGATTATCTCCCTGATAGCCCATTGTTAACCTTAGAGGAGGTGGAGCCTTTTTTTAGTTACGATGAGCCATTAGGTAATATTGCTGCCAGTAGAGATACCCATAGCAAGCAAAGATTTTTTTTTACCGTACACCCCGAATCCAGGCCTACGGGACATAAAGTTTTGGAAATTGTAGATCACCAGGCTGTTCCTTACCCTGGTACAGCTGAGCAAAGCCTGTTTAACACCGTACTAGGCATGTATATTGATCAGCAGAACCGCTTATGGACAATTGATCACGGCAATCACGGTTGGGACGATGTAAAATTATTAGCATTTGACCTGCAAACAAATACGGTAATTCATGAATATATTTTCCCATCGGAAATTGCGGAACTCGGTTCTTTCTTTAATGACCTTACTATCAGTCCGGATGGTCGTTTTGTATTTATTGCGGACGTTAGTTTTTGGCGGAAAAAGCCATCGCTAATTGTGTATGATATAGCTCAAAAACGGTCTCGCAGTTGTCTGGATGGCCATTTCTCAGTGACTAATCAGGGCTATGTTCCGATTACGCCATTGAAGCCGATGAGTTTTTTCGGAGGTTTGGCAGATTTGATGCCGGGGATCGATGGCATTGATGTTGACCAACAAGGTAAATACGTTTATTATGCCGCCATGTCTCACGGAGGATTGTTCCGTGTCCCTATAGCATTATTAACTGATTTTAACCAGACTGATGCGGCCATAGCCGATGCTGTCGAAATGGTCTCAGACAAGCCCCTTTCTGATGGAATTCGCTTGGATGCAAATGGTAATGTCTATATCACCGATGTTGAAAACCAAGGTTTTGCAGTCGTAACCCCTGAGGGTGAATTGAAAACTTTGATCCACGATCAACGAATACGTTGGGCGGATGGTGCGAGCATTGCAGGTGATGGTTATTGTTATTTTACCGATTCCGCTATACCTGATATGATGCTGATGTCAAAAGCGCACATGAAGAAAAAGAAGCCTTATTTTGTGTTTCGATTTTTGGTGAGGGAGGGGTATTGAAGAGAGGTGAGACCGCTACGCTGTGGGAGGTGAGACCGCTACGCTGAGAGAGG
>CBDUIU010000117.1:0-8860 GCA_965367335.1 uncultured Saprospiraceae bacterium | reverse complement strand
CTCCAGCCGCTCTTTCAGTGTTTTAATCTCTTCGTAGGCTTGTCGCAACTGCGTCTCTTTTTGTGCTTTCTCCGTTAAATTTATCATTCTCACACAGGCACAATTTCTTCCTTGAAACTGAAGTTGGGTGACCAGCACCTCTACCGGCATTGCCTGGCCTTTTTTCGTTTTAAGTTGTCGGATATTGGCAATTTCTTCGTTTCGCTCTAACCATTCCCAAATAGTCTTAAATCCCTGCTTTTGTTCCCCTTTTTGATAAAATTTAGGATAAGGTAACAGCTCCAGTTCTTCTTGCGAATAGCCCAGAATATTCCGGGCAGTTTGATTGGCAAAAATGATCTTACCATTGGGCTCTAACCAAAGAATAAGGTCCTGAGATTGATCAATCGTATTTTGGGAAAGTTGAATAAGTTGTTCCCGTTCTTTTTTGGCACTTAAATCTCGAATGAAAGAACAATTATATTCCTCTCCCTGGTATACTAAGTAAATAAGTGTTGCCGCGATCGGAAGTACAGAACCATCCTTATGATAGATGGTGGTTTCAACTTCCAGCACTCTATTTTCACGCAGATTTTCCCAGTGTTCTTGCCAGTAACTTTCAGGAAAATCCGGAGAGAGCTCAAAGGCTTTAAGGGCCAACAACTCAGAACGGGAAAAGCCCAATTTTTGACAAGCCATCTCATTTACGAAAGTCATGGAAGCGTCTTTCTTTACCCAAAGGATCATTTCACGCGCATTGTCTATCGTAAATTGAGCCATATACATGTCATCACTGCGCTCAACGATAGTAGAAATATCCTGAAGCGTACCATATAGTTGTGAGGCCACCTCCTCTGAATACTTCACCAGGGTGTGAATATTATGGCGAGATGGAAGACCGTCACTTCCTATGATATTGACCTCGGTCTCAAACGAAACACCCTGATAAATTGCTTGTTTTAAATAATTAAACAGTCTTCCCCAGTCATGATCATCCATAACGCGCCGAAGATGTCGAAAAAAAGCAGTGGCAGACATTTGATTATCAAAGCCTTTATCTTTCAACCCAAGCAGGCGAGCTGTTTCGGCGGTAAAAGAAACTTCGGCTGAGACCAAATCCAATGACCAGGCCCCGATATGAGAAACTTTAGATGTGAGCTTCAGTAGCTCTTCAAAACGATAAGCCCGGTGATGGTCCTTACAGAGATAAAAACAGTATTCCTGACCATCCCATTCAAACAACCTGGCTTTCACTACGACGGGAAAAATGATCTCTTTTTTGGAGATCAGCTCCGTCTCCTCCGTTAGCCATTCCGTCCTGGTTAATTTCCTCCAGAATTTTTTCCAGCTGAGTTTGCTGAAATTCGGGTTGATATCGAGAATAGTTTTACCGTCAAGCACTTCTTTTTTGTAATCCAGTAATTCATGACTTCGCCGGGAAGCAAATACTATTTCTCCATCTTCTGATATGAGAAAGGTCTCTCGATCAAAACCATTTAGCAGATCAGGATAAGTATGAAAAAATGCTTTCATGAACGGGCTTGATTAGTATGAAAAGGCTCTACTGCAAAGGTACCAACAAAATATAACTTTTGCGATTTAGCTTACGCTACCTTCATTCATTAGAACCAATTCCGCAAGCTGAATCCAAAAATTCTCTATAATATTTTTATCTTGCCAACCAGAGCCCATCTTAAACTACCTTTTAATAAATTAGATTAGTATTTGAATTCTATTTAACCTAATACTGATAAAGCTTACAGTGTACTTGATTGATCTAATTTAATATGACAAACAATTCATCTGAATTAAAGGCATACGCAATTGAGTATGACCTAAGCAATTGCGATAAGGAACCGCTCCATTTTATTAGATTGGTGCAAGACCAGGGTTGCCTTTTAGCCGTAGATCCTTCGACTCGAAAGATCATTCATGTTAGTGATAATGTCAAGCGTTTTTATGATAAAAGCCCGGAAGACCTGTTAGGGACAGACTATCAATTACTATTTCCCAAAGATGTACTCAACCATTTGTCTCCTATTCCAAAGGCAGAAGAACTCCTGCAAAGAAATCCGATTTCATTTAATACTACGCTCAAAGGAGAAATTTACAGCTGGCACTTATTAGCCCATATCAATGATCAGGGTTATCTTATTTTAACAGTAGAACCTATCGATCCGGATTATAACAGCATAGAATTTCTTAAAAAAATTGATCAGGCCATTCAAAAGGTTCAAGCTACAGACAAAACCAAGGCTTTATTGCAAACGGCCAGTCAACAAGTCAAGCTATTAACCGGATATGATCGCGTAATGATCTATCAATTTGATGAGCAATACAACGGAGCTGTCGTGGCAGAAAGTGTGGAAGCTCAGTTTGAACCATTTCTTGATTTACACTATCCGGCTTCGGATATTCCAAAACAAGCCAGAGCAGCATACTTACGCAACAAGATCCGGCTTATCGCAGACGTAAACGGCCAAGCAGCGTCAATTATACCTGCCTTACATCCACAAAGCCAATCCCCATTAGATACCGGACTTCTCAGTATTCGTGGCGTCTCTCCTATCCATCTGGAATATCTTCGCAACATGGGCGTCGGTGCGACCATGAGTGTGGGCATAATCGTCAATGACCAGCTTTGGGGCTTAATTGCCTGCCATCATTATCGTCCAAAATTTGTAGAGTACCGCACCCGTCAGCTGATTAAATTTATCGGAATGATCATCTCGGGTCACCTTGCGTTACAGTCAGCCAATGCGTATCGTCAACAGGTTTTACAGACCAATTTAGTGCGTTCTCAATTATTTGATCAAATGGATCAGGATTGGGATGTCAGACATGGATTGATCAATGGCAATCCTAATATTTTAAATATTACCTCCGGTGAAGGAGCCGCCCTTTTTCTTGACAATCAGCTGTATTTATTAGGAACTACTCCCAATAAGACGCAAATTCTACAAATTATTAATTGGCTTAGTGATCAGCAACCAGGCTCTGTATATCACACCAAGTGTCTTTCGAAAGATTGGGAGAAGGCAATTGGTTTTGCTCACGTTGCCTCTGGGTTGCTATCTATTCGGATATCAGACGTAGCTAAAGATTATATACTTTGGTTCAAACCTGAAATGGAACAGACGGTGACCTGGGGAGGAAATCCCAATAAAGCAGTTACAGTTACAAAGGAGGATGTCCGATTAAGTCCAAGAAAATCTTTTGATAAATGGAAGCAGCAAGTAAAACATACTTCCTCAGAATGGCCAAGTCATGAAATAAGCATTGCCCAATCTTTACGAAATGATATAAAGGACTTTATCATTCAAAAATACCAGGAAGCTAAAAGAATCAATCAAGAGCTCACGGAATCCTATGAAGAACTGGATAGCTTTAGCTACACCGTGAGTCATGATCTACGCGCACCACTGCGCATCATTGCTGGTTATTCTGAAGTTTTGAAAGAAGATTACGGTGATAAATTAGATAGTTATGGCAACAATGTACTGAATACCATCATCAATAGCGCAGGACGGATGAACTCCTTCATCAATGATATTCTTGCTTTTTCCCGGTTAGGCCGCCAGCAATTATCGATAACTGCTGTTGACCTACGTCAACAATTTGAAGAAATTTGGGAAGAATTGATCTTACTAGAACCCAAAGAAAGAAAAATAAAATCGATCCTGCCCACTAATTTTCCTGAAACATATGGTGATCGGAGATTAACCCGACAGCTGCTTCATAATTTGATTTCCAATGCTATTAAATATTCCCGAGCCACCGAGGAGGCAATTATTGAAATCAGTGTCGAACCCGGTGATCGGTTTAACACCTTTAAAGTTTCGGATAATGGGATTGGGTTTGATATGAAATTCGCCGAAAAATTATTTATTCCTTTCCATCGACTAGTGTCTACAGATGATTACGAAGGGACGGGAGTGGGAATGGCAATCGCCAAGCGGATTATAGATCAGCACCAGGGAAAAATATGGGTAGAGAGCCAAAAAGGAATTGGAACTGAATTTTATTTTGAACTTCCTGCACAATTAGATATTTTAGCACCTGTAAATGACGAAGAAATAAAATAGCTGCTGATTAAAGGTTACATATAGCCGTTATCAATAATGGTAACCTTTAGAAATAAACAAACAAAACAACCTACTGCAATATGATACAAGAAGTCATTAACATCCTGATGCTGGAAGACAGTCGTCATGATCAGGAATTGATCAAACGACAGGTAAAAAAAGCCATGCCTAATGCGCTTTTCACGGTTGCTTCGGATAAAGACAGCTTCCTGGAAAAAGTAAAGTGGACGAAGCCCCAGCTTATCTTATCGGACTATCATTTACCAGATTATAATGGCCTTGATGCCTTATTATACGCTAAAGAGCACATGCCAGACGTACCCTTTATTTTTCTTTCCGGGAACCTGAGTGATGAGGAAGCGGTCGCAGGCGCCATACTCAGTGGGGCTTCCGCATATGTACTCAAGCAAAATTTGAATACGATCCCGGAGAAAGTGCTGGAAATTTATAAGGCTCATTTAATACAACAAAAAGAGCAGGAGGATGAGAAAGCAGGGCGCGAAAAAATTTATGTGCATTTGCAAAAAGCAAACGCACTATTAGAAGCAGCAGGGTCATTTCAAAATAAAGCGGAAGTCCTTCATGAAATTCAACAAGCCATGAAAAAGTATCAAGCTTTAATTGACTGATGATCACTTCCGACGATCATCCGGCAATCATTTTGAAAAAGGCTACCCGCGCTGCTCACGAGACGACAGAGGCCCTCAGCTACAGTAGTCAGATATTGGGTGGGAGTTTAAAGCTTTCCCAATACTATCACCTGTTATCGACACATTATGTCGTCCATCAAGTTGTCATGAAAGCGATTGATGCTCACTTACCGGCTGGTCATGAGCTTAGGCATTTTCTTGACTTAGCGGCATATCAGGTGATAGAGCAGGAACTACCTCAGTTGAAACAGTGTTCATTTTCACCCCTCCCCTCTTCACTTTTTTCATCCAGTGTAACCTGGACGGTTGGTCACTCCTGCGGCGCTTTATATGTATTAGAAGGTTCCCGGCTGGGAGCCAGAATTATACTAAAACACCTGCCAAAGTCTAAAGCCTTGTCCCACCTCAGCCAATTTCACTTTTATCAGCAACAAACCAGTGTCGATCGTTCCCGATGGAAAACCTTTCTTGGCCTGTTAGATAAATACCTAACCAGCCCTAAGACAATTGAGGAAGCAGTGTTGGCAGCCAATCAAACTTTTGCCGCTTATCGCTTTTATCTCGAGCAAGCTTACAGTCTAATTTACACGAAGTCAGAAAATAATGATAAAAAAAATTTCCCACCATCTTCGAACAATTCGAAACTGATTAAATAAAATCAATTTGATTAAATAAAATCAATTTATCCAATCAATACCCTTTCTAACTTTCTGACTATCAATCAGTTACAAGTTTGGCACGACTATTGAACAGTATTAAGTGTGTTTCGATATATTTTTATCAATAATCACTTAAACACTTACGACTTATGACCTCCCAGCTGCAAATTCAAAAACAAACAGTAAGCACTTCATATGATGTGCAAATGTGGCAAGTACTTCGCTCAAAAAAAGACATTGAGCATTATACCCATGTACTCCGGACCATATATGTGATGATGGAGGATGGCCAAGTAAAAGACACTGCTGCAAAATTTCTGCGCCAACAATTCAAAGTACGTGAAATCATGAATGATTTGATCGAGCGCATCAAAATGAATCGGAAAGCAAAAGATTACACTACATACCTTCAACTTGAGCAAGAAATTGAAATTTTTGACGAAATCCATTTTCGCCTCAAGAAGCGCTACTACCACTTTGTCTCGAAATATTTTTCTCCCGGCTCACCTCAACGAGGAAATGCCGTAGCTTAAAATTAAGCTTTAACTGTCTAATTTTTGACCTCCACTACACTTACTTAAAAACTACAAAACCCTCTATATTATGCTTACTACGATCGAATTCCAAAATAAATTTAACGAAATTGAAGACTTACTTTTTGGTTTTGCCATGAAACTAACGCGTAACCGCGATGCGGCAAAAGACTTAATGCAAGAAGTACTTTATCGTGCCTACAAAAATATCGACTCTTACTCAGCCGGTACTAACTTCAAGGCATGGATGTCAACGATCATGCGCAATACTTATATCAATGCTTACCGCAAACAAAAAACGCGCAGCCATGTCATGGCTCCGGTAGAAGACTTCATGTTTGCCTCCAAAAATAAGATGGCTGAAGGCAGCGCAGAAGGAAAGATTATGTTGAAAGAACTTTACGGAATGATCAATAGCCTATCCGATGCTTACCGCGAACCGTTTAAATTATTCATCCAGGGCTATCAATACCAGGAAATATCCGAACGTTTTGATATACCAATTGGTACGGTAAAAAGACGTATTAATTATGCTCGTAAAAAATTAAAAACATCTATCGTCGGTAACTATGGTGCTGAAGTTAGAAGAGCCTAAACAAACACTCATCCTGACTACTGAACCCTAAGCTGTATTGTTCAGCTTACCCCCATGAACATTTCCCTAAAGCTACAAGCAGGTCGCGGAGTCTAACCCCCTGGACTCCGCGGCATTAACTGCACGATCAAGCGATTCTAATATCCTTTTTATATTTTTTATCTTCACTGCTACTACTTAGTTAATCAGATATAAATCGTCCTTAGAAGTTTTTAATCATGAATCTGACCCGCAATTATAATCACTTTTTAACCCTGCTAAAGGAGACAAGAAGTAGTATTGCATTTTACCCGGCGGTCATCACTTTTGCTTTTTGCTTATTAGCGATTTTCACGATTGGATTTGAGGATAAAGATTTTACTAAATTAATTTTCGAACATTTTCCTTCCCTATTTATAAGCGACCCCGATACAGCCAGAGGAATTTTGAACACGCTTACCGGCGGCATTATATCCCTCACAGTATTTAGTTTTTCGATGGTCATGATCCTGTTAAATCAAGCAAGTAGTAATTATAGCCCCCGCTTATTACCTGGTTTGATCACAGACAAGCGCCATCAGTTTGTGCTAGGTACCTATTTGGGCGCCATTGTTTATATTATTATCTGCAATACCAGCATTGTGCCGGGCGAAGGCCAGTATGAAATACCTGGCCTGACAATTTTACTTTCCATTGTCCTGGGCATTTTTTGTCTGGGTCTTTTTGTTTATTTTATTCATAACATTTCTCAAAGCATTCAGATCACCAATATACTTCATCGGCTATTCACACAAATCAAATCAATTTACGCAGATCGCCCTCAACACGTCGCTGAAAAAAGTATTGACTCCCTGAATGCCCTATACCAATGGCATGATCACAGCTGTGATAAAAGCGGATATTTAATTTCGATTTCCGAAAAATCGTTAAGTGAGTATGCTGATGAACATCAGTTGATCATTCGCAGCCGGGCTTATGAAGGAACATTTTTTATGCCGGGAGAAAGGCTTTACCAGGCTGATCGCCAACTAGATGAAAAGGCCCATCTGGAAATTATAAGTTATTTCCATTTCAGTGAAAAAAATCAATCGCTGGACACCGCTTATGTGGGTCTTAAACAAATTACGGAGGTAGCAGTGAAAGCAATGAGTCCGGGTATTAATGATCCCGGGACAGCACAATTGGCTATCAATTATATCATCCAGCTATTGGCTTTACGAATGAAGAATCCGGAAAGGCGCATGTACCACAATGACTCCGGGAGATTATTGCTAGTCATCGAGGTGTATCCTTTTGAAAAATTGCTTAGCAATATAATGACTAGCCTGCGAACCTACGTAGCTCACGACCCGCTAATCGTTCAACAATTGTTGAAGGGAATTGACTACCTACTAAAACAAGATCCACCAAAAGAAATTTATATCAAGACACTACAAAAAGAAAAACAGCTCCTGGTCAAACATGCAGAAAAAGCATTTGAGCTAAAAGACGATTATCAGACCATAGAAAAAAATCAATTAATACATGAATAATATACTAACTGACTTACAAGCTCAAATAAGCTTATATTATGAAAGCATTATTGCCTTATTACCTAAACTGGCGATCGCGATCCTGGTATTTTCAATAATGTTTTTTCTTGCAAACAGAAGTAAAAGAGTTGTTAATCGCCGTTTGAGTAGTCGAATGGACGACCCACTGTTAGCACAATTTCTTTCGCGGGTGATACGCATTGCGATCATTGTCACTGCAGTAGTTGTTTTCCTGCATATTATCGGACTAAGCTCCGCTGCCGGAGGATTGCTGGCCGGTGCAGGAGTTGGTGCATTTGTCATAGGATTTGCTTTTAAAGACATTGGCGAGAACCTATTAGCTGGTTTAATGCTTGCTTTTAACCGACCATTCCGGGTAGGAGATACGGTAGAATTAAACAGTGTCAAAGGCAAGGTCATCACTTTAAATTTCAGAGATACGCATATTAAAACCTTTGATGGTAAAGATATTTTTATTCCAAATGCCAACATTATTAAAAACCCAGTGGTTAATTATACAATAGACGGATTTCTGCGCAACGATTTTGTGGTAGGACTGGATTACGGTTCGGATATAGATAAGGCGCAGAAGATCATTATGAAAATCCTGAATACCACGGAAGGCGTTTTGCAGGAGGATAAAAAACCGGATGTACAACTGACCAACCTCAATACGAGTACGATGGATATGACGATCTATTATTGGATTAACACCTTTGACTCAAAAGTACCGGCCATGCAACTGAAAACAAAGTTGATGGAGCAAATTGTTAAAGCACTGGATGGTGACGGGTATTACCTGCCGGGAAATGTCGTAGAATTGAAAAACTATAAAGACGCAGAACTCA
>CBDUIU010000116.1:0-8876 GCA_965367335.1 uncultured Saprospiraceae bacterium | reverse complement strand
GTTACCTTTATAAACTCTTCTAATCCCAATCGCTCCGGCCGTTGCTGGAAAAAAGGGTCTTTTAATATTTCCGCGTCCTTAAAAAACGGCTTTAATGTATTTCGTAACATCTTTCGACGTTGACCAAAAGTGTGTTTAACAATACGTTTGAATAACTTTGGGTCGCAACCTAATTCCTGGTTTTTTTTTCGGGTCAACCGAATCACTCCTGATTGGACTTTAGGCGGTGGGCTAAAAGCTGATTTATCCACTGTAAACAAATACTCCGTATCGTAATACGCTTGTAACAATACACTTGTCACTCCATACTCCTTACTACCTGGCCCGGAACAAACCCGACGCCCTACTTCTCGCTGAAACATTCCCACCAACTCTGGAATTTGATGTTTATAATCCAACATACGGAAAAGGATCTGAGAGGATATGTTGTAGGGAAAATTGCCAATCAGCCCCAAAGGCTGGTCGCCAAAATAGTCCTCAAGTTTCACTTTTAAAAAATCTTCAGAAATGATCTTGTCCTTAAGCTCTGGCAAGTGGATATTTAAATGATCTACCATGTCTCTATCCGCCTCTACAACCGTTAGAGGATACCCAAGTTCCAGCAGATGGGCCGTTAGCATACCTTTTCCAGGGCCGATCTCTAGAACATGTTGATATTGATCCGTTAGTTGAAGGCTTTCTGCGATTCGCCGAGCAATATTGTGATCTTTTAAAAAATGCTGCCCGAATGATTTTTTGGCTTTCATAAGCATATCTTTCACATGTGAGTTATCTTATAAATCTTCTCATCTATCAGCATGTAAGTTATGAAGAAAAAGATGATAGAGAAATGTGCTATATTAGCGAAAATTTTTGAATATGGAAAAAGTGAATGTAGGTATTAGTATGGGTGACATTAATGGTGTTGGCTTGGAAGTCATTCTAAAGACTTTAGCGGCCGAAAGTATACAAAAAATGTGTACTCCCATCATATATGGTTCTTCTAAAGTTGTCTCCTATCATAAAAATATTCTTACCGACCTTGATTTTCAGTTTAATAATATCCGCCCCGGTGATCGCTTTCGGGATGATAAGATCAACGTAGTTAATTGTTGGCAGGAAAATGTCAAACTTGAATTAGGTTGTCTAACAGAAGATGGCGGCAAATATGCCTATATGTCTTTAGATGCAGCCACACGCGATTTAAAGGAAGGAACTATTGATGCCCTGGTAACTGCTCCAATTAATAAAAAAGCCATGCAACTGGCCAATTTCCCCTATACAGGTCATACTGAATATTTAACTAAAAGCTTTGAGGTCACCGAAAGTTTGATGTTAATGATTAGTGGAAATTTAAGGGTGGGGCTAGTTACCAATCACTTACCAATTTCTGAAGTTGCTGCTTCAGTGACTCGTGAAAAAATTATTTCCAAATTGCGGGTTTTTCATGATACTCTTAAAAAGGATTTTGGGATTGAAAAACCGATCATTGCCATATTAGGTCTTAATCCACACGCGGGTGATGAAGGTTTAATTGGAGACGAAGAGGAAAATATTATCCGGCCGATCATTATTGAAAGTAAGAAAAAAGGGATGTTGGTTATGGGGCCATTTCCTGCGGATGGCTTTTTTGGCTCAGCCAATTATAAAAAGTATGACGGGATCCTGGCAATGTATCATGACCAGGGATTGGTAGGGTTCAAGGCATTATCCTTTGGTTCTGGTGTTAACTTTACTGCTGGATTACCCGCAGTCAGAACATCACCCGATCATGGTACTGCCTATGATATTGCCGGAAAAGGATTAGCCGATCCTTCTTCATTTCGGCAAGCACTTTACCTTGCAATAGATGTTGCTCGCAATCGCAAAGATTATACGGAAATGCATGCTAACCCTATCAAGAAAAAGGCAAAACAATCCGAGGAGAAAAATGCTTAAAATATTTCCATTTGTGGAATTCAAAAAGGCTTATTGAGCATATGCTCAGTAAGCCTTTTTTACCACTTTCAAAAACGTAAACACCCGTGTTTTACCTTCCTCTTCTCTTAAACTGTCTCTTTCGGGGGCGATATTGCGTATCTGTACCTGAGGAAGACACTTGCTTATTTTCTTGTTTTTGATATTCCTGGCTTGGTGGGCCCTTTTCAGTCAGTTCGTAATATTCGATATCATACATAGGTGCGGATAGTATCTCTTGAGGGCTAGATACAGGACTTTCAGCAATACGGTTCTGTGCTAGGTTCGTGTGCTGTACGGGGGCTTGTTTCCAGTAATTTCGACTAACAATAACTTCTTCTTTCTCTTGTGCTGTTGTTGTAGTCGGCTGTATCGTTGGTTCTATGTGAGCGTAAGAGTTACGCATATAGTCTGCTACAGAATATGCTTCCGGAACATTAGGGTCATTTGCAACAATTTCTACTCCCGGGTTATAGTTTCCATCTACACTTTGTGGAGCTACCTCAGGCTTAGTAAGTTCCTGTTCCACTATTAATTCCTGTGTTGGCTCCTCATAGTCATACTGATATAATGCATAACGATCAATTAAGTCAATAAGCTTTTCGGCATACTTAGGATTAGTAGCATAACCACAACGCTTTAACCCTTTTGCCCAAGCTTTGTAATCTGAGTCAGCATAGAGAAATAATTCATTATAACGATCATTATTTACTAAAAAATCCGAATGATCACGATAAGACTCTTCTACCGAATTATATTTTCTAAAGCAAGACTTAATTAATTTACCGTTGGCGTCATAATCGTCATCTTTAACAAAATGCGTTTCTCCCTTCCAAGTGCTTTTGCATTTAATTCCAAAATGATTGTTAGCAATTGTTGCGAGTTCACTCACGCCAATTCCAGATTCATATAGCCCTTGTGCTAACGTTATACTTGCAGGAATTCCGGTACGAATCCGTTCTTGAACTGCAATATCTTTATATCTCTCAACATAACTAAATGCATCCTCATCTGATACTGCAAACATGTTGTTAGATAATAAGCAAAAGAGGGACATTAGTAGCCAGGCTACATAGCGGGTTGTGTGTAACATAGTATGTAAAAGTTAATAGTGACCTGCCTCTGAGCAAGGCTCAAAGTCAGAAAAAAAGGTTGTATTGCTGTACAAAATGTGGCCATGATTAGTCATCATGTTTAATCTTGCACAGACAGGCTCATAGTTCTGTTTTAGCCAACCTACTTACTTTTAAATATCAAAAATAATTACAGGGGGATAACTGCCATTGGATTCATCCGGAGGAGGGAAATCAAATCGGATGATTATTGATTCGGTGTTATCTCATAGTTGTTAATCGGGTTTCTCATAGTAAGTGCATTGGCGCTTATAAAATAATTTAAATCAAAATTACATATAAAATCAAAAATAATTTGTAATTTTTTATAATACGATGAAAAAATAATGCCAGCTTTTACGCTGTTATGTTTTTTTTATTTGTATTTGTTTATTAATACTAGTATTAAACGAATACGTTTATTTCATTATTTATAATCATTTGTTTTATAGTTAATAGATTCAAAGAGTACTTTAAAACAATTTCCAAAAATCATCCTCTCTATTCATTTTTTTGCTTAAACGAGTTATTTTTTTCGTTTATTTTATAGAAATAAAAAATATATATTTTAACAGTTTTAAATATAAAAAATGTTTAAAGTGGCAAAAACTTTGATATATAACTATACTAATTTAGACATTGAAATAAATTCTATTTCAGCCGATCGTAACTAAATTGACTAGCCTTTGTAATTTTTTTTCTACTACTACTAAACTACACCACGGGGCTTCACTCCGAATAAAACATCCTGCCATGAGCACCCTTAATCGTTACTATTATGTTATAGTCTTTCTGTTAACTTTCCTTAGTGGAAGTACAGGCCAAATCATTACTGCAGATCACTTTTTCCGTCAAGGCGGCCAATTACAGGACCAAGGTGATTTATCTGTCGCTATTGATTATTATACTGAAGCGCTGAAGCTAAATGATAAAAATCAACAAGCATTATTCAATCGTGCTTTAGCGTATTATCAATTAGAGAAGCCTCGAAAAGCAATTTTTGATCTCAACCAATTGCTTGCATTAAACACCAAAGATGCAGAGGCTCTTGAGCTTCGTGCAGAACTTCATGCTACCCTTAATCAATTCGACAAAGCGCTGACTGATTATAGCCATTCGATCCTGATACAGCCTTCTGTTAATCGTTATCTTAATCGTGCACTTTTACAAGCAGATCAAAAACAGTTTGACCTTGCATTACAGGATATTGACGAAGCTATTCATCTCAATCCTGCTGATGCAGCTAGCCACACTGTTAAAGCTGACGTACTGATGGCTATGGGGCAGGTCGGTGGCGCCATCAAAGGATATGGAACAGCGATGACATTGGATCGACAAACAAGTAATGACCTGGTTAATCAACTCCCCATTGAAACTTCTGCCAATACTAGTGTCTTATTGAATAAAGCCTTTTACTGGATTGGTAAAGGGCAATTTGATGTTGCCGTCTTAGAACGCTTAAAAACATCTTCCCGCTCAACGGACAAAGCCTTCGCATTGTATTGTATCGGATTAATTCATCTACGCCAGGAAGATTACCAAGATGCTTTTAGCTATTTTAATAAAGCCCTTACGATGGATCAATCCCTTGGGGAATATTATTATGCGCGTGGTGTTGCATTAACCTATCTTCATCGTTTTGAAGAAGCGCAAAAAGATTTAACCTCCGCTACCTATTTGGGGTTTATGATGAATGAAGATGAGAACTGGCTTAAAATACCGGTGGGACAGGAGCAACTCCTTTCGGAAAATATGGATTATGTGTCTACCCAAAACCTGTATGCCTCTATTCCTACTCCTGAGGTGCAAAAATTAGTGGATGAAGGGTCGTTCTTATTGAATACAGAACGATATGAACAATCCTTAGTATTATTCAATCAAGCTATTCATTTGGATCCCAATTTTTTTCAACCCTATCTCTTTAAGGCAACAGCTCAGGAAAAACTTGGACAAAATAAAGCGGCAATACAAAACTACTCTGTGGCTTTAGAATTATATCCAGAATTAATTGAAGGTTATTATTTACGCGCCATGGTATACTTTAATCAGAAAGAATGGACATCAGCAAAAATGGACTTCGATCAAGTTCTTCTACAAAAGCCGCTTCACCCGAACGCATTATACATGCGTGCTCAAACACTTGCTAAAATGGAACTTTGGCAAGCCGCGTTAAAAGACTATAATGATTACCTGGAAAAACGTCCAGAGGATGCACAAGCTTATAATAACCGAGGAGCAGTAAAAATGAAGCTAGGGCTTGCTTTCCAAGCTTTGGAAGATTTTAATACTGGTATTAGCCTGGATGACAACATGGCATCGCTGTTTGTAAATCGAGCCAGAGTAAAATTTCAATTAGGAGCGTTTAATGATGCTTTATCAGATTATAATATTGCTCTTAATCAGGAAAAACATAATCCTGCCGCTTATTATGAAAGAGGGCTAATCAATGCGAGATTACAGCGTTATCACCAAGCTATACAAGATTACACCGAGGCTATGAAACAAGATGAGAATGAGAAAGTTGATTATTATTACGAAAGAGCACTAGCCTTTCAGGTTGCTAATGCACCAGAGGCAGCTATAGCTGATTACAATCGCGTTTTAGAGCTTGATAAAAATAGAGCTGAGGCATTGTATAACCGAGGTATCGCAAAACAAGTTATAGCGGATTATCAAGGAGCCAGGCACGACCTATCCTTAGCTTCACAATTAGGGAAAGATTCACCTAATGAAGTACTTTCCCGGCAAAATTAATTTGATAGTTTCGTTCTAAATAAGATGTAAATCACTATAAATTAACTTTTTATAAAGATAAAAAAATTGTTTTATGTTTAGACATCTTTCATTTTACCTGGAAAATAATTAATTTTGCATCACCTTATTGGAAAAATAGTTTTTCGCAATAATAGTTTTTTGCCAAATTATTAATTCCATTATGTGTCAGTTACAAACATCTAAACTTTTAACCTATTGTTGCTATGAGTGAGAAAGCTGCCAAAACTAGGTATACTGATGATGAACTTCTTGAGTTCGAAAGTATTATTAATGAAAAGCTTAACAAAGCCCGTAAGCATCTCGAATTTTATACTAACCAATTAGCGGATAGCGCTGATAACCCAGATGCAAAAGTAAGAGGCTTGGATGATGGTACAAGTACTGCAGAAAATGAGCGTATTACAACAATGGCTGCTCGTACACAAAAACATATTCAGCACTTGGAAAATGCTAAAATTCGCATAAAGAACAAAGTTTATGGTATTTGCCGTGAAACTGGAAAGTTAATTTCTAAAGAGCGGCTTAAAGCGGTCCCTCACGCGACTTTAAGTATTGAGGCTAAGAAGAAGCCTAAATAGTCCATAGAATCTTCTTCTGAGGGTAATATTGGTCTTGTTTCAGGTTTTTGCTGGATTAAAAGACATATTATCGTAAATAGTGATTATACAAATGGCATAACCCTGGTATAATCACTATTTTTGTTTTTCCTTATTTTCTTCACAAATGGCGTGCCTTGAGAAATTTATCAGTTAAAGTTATTTTATTAATCACCTTGGTTTTGTTTCTAGATCAAGCGCTTAAGATTTGGGTAAAAACGAACATGACCTACGGAGAGGAGATTATGTTAATTCCTGGGATGGATTGGGCTAGACTACATTTTGTGGAAAACAATGGGATGGCCTTTGGTTATTCTCTGGGAGGAGAATACGGAAAGTTGGCCTTAAGTCTTTTCCGTATTCTTGCTGTTTCTTTCCTCGTATATTATATTCGCTTGCTTATTCTTGCCCGCGTACGGTTTAGTTTATTGGCTAGCTTTGCGCTTATCCTTGCCGGAGCCTTAGGTAATATTCTCGATAGTGCATTCTATGGTTTATTGTTTTCTGCCTCTCATTTCCATGGAGACCCAGCAATCTTATTTCCTGCTAATGGTGGTTATGCCGAATTCTTACATGGAAAAGTAGTTGATATGTTCTACTTTCCTATGTTTAAAGGGGTTTTTCCAGATTGGTTTCCTATTTGGAAAGGGGAGCCTTTTTTGTTTTTTAAACCTGTTTTCAACATCGCTGATGTCGCCATTTCAGTTGGCGTTGTTCACATCTTAGTTTTTAATCGGTCCTTTTTTTCTGCCTTAAAAGACGTTGACGATGAGACGCGTTTAGAGGTTCGAGACCAAGAACAAAGAAATGATCTACCAGATAGTGAACATTCGGCGGCTCTAAAGGATACTCTAAACAATGGAACAGGTGAGCAAAATACTAATAATGAAGGGACGACATTTGAGGATCAGTCATTAGATCAAAGAACAGCGATTTGATGATTTAAATCACAATACTACAACTATAATAACATAAAAAACAGACGGCTTTTAATTATAAAAAGTCGTCTGTTTTTCTTTTCTTTCAACAGATTTTGGAATGCATTACTTTTCGTTAACTTGAAAAGCATTGAGGGCTTTTAAAACATTAACTAGCTTTGAATAATTAATGTTATAGTGAATAAATTTTCCTTCACGAGTAGTATCGACAATACCCGCTAGTCTCAATATGCGTAAATGTTGAGAGGTAATCGATTGTTCTAGATCTAACGTATTGTAGATCTTGTTTACGTTGATCGTTTTGTTTCTGTCAATAAATTCAAGTATGCGCATCCGTAGGGGATGAGCCAGAGCACGCAATATCTCAGCGGACTCCTGAAGCTTTTCGTTATTGATGATAACTTTAGCTTTTCTCATAGATACGGTTTTATTATAAGCTAAATGAATAATTTAAGCAAATATGCGTTTTTATTTTATTTTTCCAAAAGAAACCATAAAAAAAATGCTGTAAACCTTCTGATTTACAGCATTTTTAGGTGCTTAGCTAAGAACCAATTTAAGTGAAAATTCGAATTGCTAGGACGCCAATTCTTCCACTAATCGAGATATTTGATTCAAGCGTTCTTTATCTAATGAATAGTATATGAACTTGCCTTGACGGTCTGTTGCCACTACTCCTGCTCTACGTAAAATTGCCAAATGCTGTGAAGCCACAGATTGCTCTAATCGCAATTTTATGTAGATATCAGTCACGGTCATTTTGTCATTTTCCTCCAATAAATCTATAATATTTTGGCGGAGTTTGTGGTTCACTGCACGTAAAACCAACACCGCCTTTCTCAACTCCGCGTAATCTAACTGTATGTCCTTTTTTCCCTTTTTTAGGACAACAGTTTCGTTCTTTTGCTTTCTCATATTGATGTTTTTTATGAATTAAATAATACTAGTATATTAAAAGCCAAAATTTATGCCAAAGAACTATTGAAAAAAGACATTACGTTCTGTCTTAAAACATAAGATAACTGTTACTTAGACAAAAATAAAAGTTTTATTTCAAAAATTGTAATTTTTTTACATATCTATGTTACTTCAGTAGTTTCTTTGACTTAGTTATATTAGGTTTTTTATAGTAGAATGGCTCAAAATATGCTACATCAGCAAACACTTTATTTTCGTATGCGTGATTCGCTATCGTTATGAGATGTTGCGCGGAACATTGTTGGTCCAAAAAAATTGCTAATGGTGATTGGATAATCATTTGAGCCTTCTTTGCTCCATTTCCATTAAAGACAATAGTATTACCTTTTTTGAAAAATTTTTCAAAGGAATTTACGTCTAGTATTTCATTGTTTACTTTTTCAATTACTTCTCCTGAGGCATTGTATAAGCTTGTGTAAACTTCCATACGACGAGCATCAATCATAGGACAATAATAGGTGTTCTTCTCTAACCCGATTTCTTCTTTAGCTGCTGCGGCTAAAGCAGCTAACGTATCTATTGCTATAAGTGGTTTCTTAAGT
>CBDUIU010000115.1:0-8920 GCA_965367335.1 uncultured Saprospiraceae bacterium | reverse complement strand
ATAGGCATTATATTTCTCAATACACCTATCTGGCGAGCAAGCTTAATTACAACCATTGCCATGTTGGTGGTCATATTGTTGATCGATGGTACGGCATATTCCAGAATTGATTTTTATAATCAACAATTATTAAAAGTAGAAAAAGAAGATTAACAGATACTATGAAACATTTCAAAACTCTATCAGCGTATTTTGATTACATTGAATTACCTCGTCCTGAACATCCAATGTTGAGTGTATTGTCTGCAAAAGGGAAAAAATTTCTTCCTTGTCCAAAAAGGAATTCCCCTCCGATAACTAATGATTGCTATTCCATTAGTTTAAAGAAGATTGTCAGAGGAAATTTAAACTATGGACGTACAAAATATGACTTTACCAATGGAGTATTAATTTTACTCGCGCCAAGACAAGTTATGCAATGGGATAGTAGTGCTATTTTTGAAAATAAGGGTTTTTCTATTAATTTCCATGAAGATTTTCTCATAGGAACTGAATTAGCAAATCAGATTAAAAAATACGGATTCTTTTCATATACAGCGAATGAAGCCTTACATCTTTCGCCAAAAGAAGAGATACAGGTAGAATCCATTGTGGAGAATATTGAAACGGAATATCATAATAACCAAGATGAATTCAGTAAAGACATCATAATTTCTCAATTAAGCACTCTACTAAAATATGCCAATCGTTTTTATGAAAGACAGTTTTTAAGTCGAAAAGAATTATCTAATAATTTATTAGAGAAATTTAACGAACAATTAGATAACTATTTTGAGTCGGGGCAACTGCAAGAAAAAGGTATTCCAAATATTGAACAATTAGCGGTGAAAATGTCAGTGTCACAACGCTACCTAAGCGATACTCTTAAAAAAGAAACAGGCAAAACTACAACCGAACATTTGCAACTGTATTTGATTGATGAAGCTAAGAAAAATTTATTGAATCCAAGTAAAAGTATTTCACAAGTAGCGTATGATTTAGGATTTGAATATCCGCAATATTTTTCCAGATTATTCAAAAAAAGGGAGGGAATAAGTCCATCTAAATTTAGAGAAAAATATAGCGTGAATTAGGAGAAAACTGATGCCAATAACAAGGAGTACGACACCACCTCCTTTGTATTGGCACTTTGTCTTCAACTGGATGGATTGAATTTTATTATCAGAATGGTGGCTTAGAAATTGAACACCCCATTTTAAATGGGAGGAAAATGGAAGAAAAGGTGACCAAACTATTAACTTTTGGCGGAAGTGCATTAACTGGAAAAGATTATACAAACTTGTTAGTGCTATCAGAAACATCTGAAAACATTATGCACAGTGTAGGAGTTGGCCTAAATGGTAAAGGGAATTCCCAAGGATTAGCTGGTGAAATTGGACAAGGAAAAGTGGTGGCTTTGGGAGATTCTAATGGTTTTATAGCTATACTTTTTAATGAAGATGATGGTTCAACACAGGAAGCAGGAATGAACCTGGAAGAATATGATTGGAAACAATTTGTATTAAACACCTTACATTGTCTTTCAAAGAAATAAAACGCGTGGTAATAATCTATATGAGCATAGTACTTTCATTGTGACGCACCCTCATTATATCGGGGGTGAGCAAATGCTATCTGCCAAATGGAATTTGGACTTTAGTAAAACTGACGGAATTACAACGGTAAAAATTTCAATAAAGCACGAAAAGCTTGCCGACATTGAAATGCAAATTGAAATGGGCTTCAAAAACAGGTTGAATATGACATTGATTTATTTGTCTGAATTATTGGGATCTTTAAATAATACGACGGTTAAACAGAAATGAAAAGGCCCGCATCAATGTTCTAAACATCCTTACGCCCAGAACGGGCGTAGAGCGTATTCACGAAACGTTAGGTATCATTAGACAAAGCCAACACAATAGAAATAGTTTAAAAATTACTCTGATGAAGGCAATTGTTTATGACAAGAATCACTTACCCTACAGACTGCGACTCAAAGAGGTTAAAAAACCCGTGCCTGGTGATAATGAAGTATTATTGAAAGTTTTATTTGTATCATTAAATGCTGCGGACTACCGTTCAATGAAAATGGGAGTGATTCCAAAGAGGAAAATATATGGATCAGCAGTATCTGGCACGATAGATTCAGTTGGTAAGAACATCAAACATCTGAAATCCGGGGATGAAGTAGTTGGAGACCTCACAGATTTTGGGTTTGGAGGGTTAGCAGAATTCGCAGTAGCTCCCGAAAAAGCGTTTACGCACAAACAACCAAATACATCTTTTGAAGATTCTGTAACATTGCCGGTAGCAGCAACTACCGCTCTAAAAGCATTGCGAGATAAAGGCAATATCCGGAAGGGACAAAATGTGCTAATTGTCGGTAGTTCAGGTGGTGTTGGAATCTTCACTTTACAACTTGCCAAATATTTCGGTGCAAAAGTGACTGCTGTATGTAGCTCTGGAAACATTGAACAGACAGTTTCATTAGGAGCAGATAAAGTAATAGATTATGCAAAAGAAGACTTTACCAAAAGCAGCATTCGTTATGATCTTATTGTGGCGATCAATGGCAATTATCCGTTATTAGGTTATAGACGAATTCTTAATTCAAAGGGCATATATGTTATGGTAGGCGGTACACTCACTCAGATATTTAAATCTATATTTTTCGGTTGGTTATTGTCTTTTGGAGGAAAGAAAATGAAATCTCTTTCTGCAAAGTCTGATTCAGAAGATCTGGAGTACGTTGCAAAATTATTGGATGAAGGTAAAATTAAGGCGATCATTCATGAGCGTTATGCTCTTAACAAAGCAGCAGAAGCAATGGATTATTTAATTAAAGGTCACTCACCAGGGAAAGTGATCATAAATATTCAGGAATAAAATAACGAATATCTAACAATGGCTACAAGCAATATGGAAATTGAGGTAACGCATCTCAACAATGTGGATGATGTTCATGGCTGCTAAAGGCAGCTAGGGCATATGGACTTGATGTAGCTATTAGAAAAACAAAGAAATATTCACCTTGCAAGTAAATATGGAAGTTCCAAGAATCAATTGTTACAAATGCATGAGGCCTACAATCTCATGTATTTGTAAACACATTAATCCTATCTATACTAAGGCTCGTTTTATTATTCTTATGCATCCGAAGGAGTTCAAAAAAGAGAAAAACGGAACGGGACATATGACTAAGCTTCAACTTGAAAATTCAGAAATTATAGTTGGTGTCGATTTCACCAATAATACACGAGTAAATGAAATTCTGATTAGTGAAAAAAGCTGTTCTTTTCTACTTTATCCTGGGAAGGATAATTTTAACCTATCGATAAGAACAAGTTCAGAAATAAGTTCATTTATGGGCAAGAATCCACACATCTTCATTCTCGATGGCACATGGCCCTGCGCCCGTAAAATGCTTAAACTGAGTAAAAACTTGCAAAAAGTTAAAAGAGTGAGTTTTGATAATAGTATAAAATCAAAATTTATAATCAAGCAGCAACCAGCATCTCTTTGTCTTAGCACTATTGAGTCAGTCTATACTGTTTTAAATTTACTTAACGAAGATGATATAGAGCAATGCGAGACTGATGGTTTTCTAGTTCCTTTTGAAAAAATGATTGAATATCAAGTCGAATGTATTCTAAACCCAGATAAGAAAAGCTATCGTTCAACTGCGAACAGAGAGATTATTCCTAAGACCATGTATAAGCAGAATCCGCAAAGAAGTATTCTTTTTAAATAAGAAAATTTGATGTCATTTTTGTGATTGTTAGTTGTTCAAGGATACTGCTATTTTTTATCAAATTAAAAGAATCTACCCCTTATCCAAAATAGATGGCCCGGTTATCAAGACCGCTTATGCACTATTGCATGCTACCGTCCAAAGAGGCTATGATCAGAATCGAACTGATGTTAAATAGGTTTTGCAGACCTATCCCAAGACCAACATTAGGTACATAGCCATTAGGGGAAAGCAGTGGAATCGAACCTCATACTTCTTGAGGAACAATCTGCTTGGCGAGCAGTTGCCAAACCATTTCACATTACTTTCCAAATTGTGGTAACGGTTGGTACCGAACCAACTACCCCCAGTTCTTCACACTGGTGCTCTACCATTTGAGCATCGTTACCATTTTGTGGAAGTGGTAGTGTTCCAGCCTACCGGTTTACCCAGAGGTAACAGATTAACAGTCTGCTTGCTTCAACCTCTTGCATACACTCCCAATTGTCCATAGCAATTCCGTCTAGTTTGATACATAAGATCAAACTATCAACTTCAACCAATATTTGATTTGGAATTACGAGTTGTTCAACTCAATACTTAGATTATCTAAAACAATAAAACCTCATTACAAACCTTTTAAACTAAAAAAGCCCTTGTGAACTAACACAAGGGCTTTGATAAATATATATCTTACAACATACTATAGCATTGCCCTTGCTCGAGTGGAGCTCAACGAACTATAACAACAGAAAAATATGTTATTAACTTTTTTCATTACAAGTGCAAATCTATTAACATTAATTCATTAGTGCAAGTAATACCAATAAAAAACACGATGATTTGTGGCAACTAGATTGCGAGCAATCAAAGGAAGAATGAAATTCATGAAAATACGCCTTACCAACAGAATGCTTTTTAGCATTTTATCAATATTCTTGGTTTGTAATTGTCAAGGCAATATAGATCAGGTACAAACACCACTCAAACAAGATGTTAGTAGGGATAAAAAACCGAGACTTGATTCGGAAGCAGATGTAATTTATAGAGACAAAAAAGACAACCTATGGTTTGTGAGTAAAGATAAAGGAGTTTACAGATATGATGGCGAAAACCTTACTCTTTTCACTTCGCATGATGGTCTAGGTAGTTATAGGGTTATAAGTGTTCAAGAGGATAGTTTCGGCGACCTTTATTTCGACACTCCGGAAGGCGTTTTCAAATATGATGGGGAAAAATTTGCCACTTTATCTTTTGATGAAAGCAAGGAATCGGAGAATGAGTGGAAATCGGAACCAGGGGATTTGTGGTTTAGAATTGGATGGGATAAGAGTGGCCCTTATCGCTTTGATGGGGAAAATTTATATCACTTAAAATTTCCAAAGAACAAAATGGAAGATGAATTCTATAAGAAATACCCGAACGCCTCCTTTAATCCTTATGCGATTTATTCAATTTATAAAGACAGTAAGGGTAATATTTGGTTTGGTACATCAAACTTGGGGATTTATTTATTTGATGGTAAGGAAATTAGCTGGATGTACGAAAACCATTTTATAGAAACACCAGAAGGTGGCAATTTTGGTGTACGTTCTATAGCAGAAGACCAAGATGGAAACTATTGGATATCCAATGCGAATTACAGATACTCACTATTTCAAAACGAAACAGAAGGTGACGGGCTAAAACCTTTAAACTATGAACGCCAGGTTGGAATAGAAAATATGATGATGGGAGATTTATACTTCTATTCAATGGAAACTGACAGCAAAGGAGATCTATTAATGTTTGCTAAAGAATATGGGTTATGGCTCAATAATGGAAAAGAGCTGACACAGTTCTTTATCAAAGATGGTAAGCAAAACATTTCTCCTACATCTATGTACAAAGACAATCAAGGGGTACTTTGGTTTGGAACAGATCAATATGGGATATATAAATACAATGGAAATACATTTGAAAAATGTAAAATATAATAGTTAGCACTAACACTGTATACGAAATCATAGTCACTTGGCTACGCTTCATATACTCGCCGTTAGCTACCTTGAAAAAAGATGAAACAGACGATATTCATAGTACTCTCGATTTTTGCAATCAGTTGTTCTCAGGATGGTTACAAGAATGTTGGTGATATCCCATTTAATAGAGAGTTGGACGATGAAAAGTTCTATATATGTGATGAGACAAACATAAATCAGTACTATGTCAGATATTCAACGGATATTCCCCCAAGCTATGAGGGAGAGAAAAGAGGACTGGAGAATATTATTTTAAGTGAATACAATTTTCTGCAATCTGAGAATGAAAATGGCTATGTTACAATTAGATTCATTGTGAATTGTGAGGGAGAAACAGGAAGGTTCAGGATAGAAGAAATGAATTTTGCCTTTAAGCCTCATAAATTGGACAAAGGAATCACAAGTCAGTTATTGGATATCGTGAAGAATTTGACTGATTGGATTCCAAGAAAAAGGAATGGTGAAAATTTGGATTTTTATCAATATCTGACATTCAGAATAGAAAAAGGACAAGTTGTAAAAATTCTTCCATGAAAAAGGGAATTTTATTCTTCGCTTTTGTACTTATGAGCAGTGCTTTGTATGCACCGCCGAATTGTGAAATTTACAGAAATGATGAAAAGTGTTATGAATCTTGTAATGAAGCAATGATGGCAATACGGTATAGGCAAGGCTCTTTTCAATCTCAGAAACATTTTGAGAAGTCAATTCAATTATGCCCAACATTTGCATACTCATATATGGAAAAGGCTGTTCCCTATTTGAAGAGGGGATTATTTATTGAATGGAAAGAAATGATAGACAAAGCTGTAGAATTAGAACCTGAAGAATATCTGGGGTATAGGGGTTGGTGTCGAATCCAGTTCTTAAGGGATTATGAAGGGGCGATAAGGGATATAGAAAAGCTGAAGTCTTTAGTTAACTATGATATTGGACATTGCCAAACAGGGGATTATCATTTAAACATTGCTTTGGCATTGTGCTATAAGGAATTGGGTAATTTGAATATGGCAAGAGAATTGATTCTCAATCAACTGGGCGCTGAAAATTATAGCGAGGCACTTTACGATTATTATCATCTTGGAGTACTCGAATATGAAGCTGGAAATTATGAAAAGGCAATAATTTATTTGGATAGACAGATTGAAGTCAATGATTATATGGGAGAGACTTACTATTTCAAAGCATTGGTAAATAAGGTACTAAATCAGAATGATCAATATCTCCAAAATCTACAGAAAGCTGAGAGTTACTATCGAAGTGGAAAAAACAGAATTGACACTTATACAGAAACGGTAGATAAAATATATTTGAGTGATATATTGGAAGAATTGAACACGGTAGCCAACAAGGACTCAAAGGTTCATAGCCAGTAGAAGCTGGCTACACCGCTTAGCAGGGCCGTTAGTATACATTAAAAACTTACCCCATGAAAATAGCCACCTTCCTAATCTTTAGCTTATTCGTATTTTACCACCAAGCACTGGATAGAAACACGGACTCACTGTCTACTAAAGCTCATTTAGAATTCATGCGTGACGTTAAATTGCCCTTCAAACTGGAGCGGCTTTCAAATAAACTGGGTGTCTGGAAAGAACTCCTCGGTCCGAACTGGAAAACCCATCCCAATTGGCCTGTTTTTCAAACATACTTTCAGGATTTAGAAAAAGAACAAGAAGCCACAATCATTTTATTGAACAGCCCTAAGGAGTCCGGGCAAATGATGGAGAAGACGAAAGTGGAGATGAAGTTCAGGAGCTCATTACGACCAACTATTAGTTAAATGATAAAATTCTTTAGACAGATACGACAACGATTACTTGCCGATAACAAGATTAGTAAGTACTTGCTCTACGCCCTTGGCGAAATCATCCTGGTGGTCATCGGGATTTTGATAGCCCTTGCCATAAATGACGCATACACTGCTTCAAAAAACGAACAGAAAATAAAGACTATTCTTGCCCAGATACAAGAAGATCTTCTTACAGATATTAAAGATTCCCAACGAATTTTCAGACACTATGTTCGCAAAGATTCTACGGCGCAGAATATTTATAAAGACCTGGTGAGCGTTGATACCGATACCTGGAAACTGCGGCCGTACGAAGGCTATGTGAATTTTAGTATTAACAGAGGAGGTTATCAACGCCTGATGGATAACCTGGAATTCTTGCCTGAAAAATACACAGGACTGATTCCGCGACTAAATCGCATTTATGTGGTGATCCAGGAAGATGTTACCGACAATAATGAAAAGATAATTGCCAAGTCCGATGACCCTCGATTTAACCGGATATATTCGCACCCGGAACATGCGGAACATATGTTCTCCGATTTTTCTACAAAAGAAGCAAAACAATATCTGCTGGACGATCCATTTCTAAAAAACAGGATAATAGAATACATGACCGCTTTTCGCAATGTGGCATTTATTGCACATTTGTTCAGGGTCGAAGCTACAGCACTTTACAAACAAATAGATACTTTGTTAGGGAATCAAGATACCACAACACCGGAGCACCTGAGGCTTTACCCCACCAAAGAAGACATTGGATCGTTTTTAGGGGATTACACCAAAACAGAGGGAAACATGAATCGGCAAAAATTATCTTTAAAGTATGAAAGTAATAAACTATTCATCCTGAATTCAAGTGGGAGACAAGACCTCGTATACTGGCATCAGGATAATTATTTGATAACCGGGAGAGCTGAGATAATCAGATTGTTCAAAAATGGAAAGGGTCAACACATTATTGAAAGAAGTAACGGTGTGAGGTATCAAATAATGATGAAAGAATAGCGAAGGGACTAACAAGGGGTAACAGATTCATAGCTGGTAAACGCAGCCACGCCACATACACAAACCCGTAAGCACAATTAATACAAAATCAAATAAATATGAAAGTTACAGCTGAAAAAAATGAACAGGTCGCTAACATGATATTTGCAACCATTTATCCACTTTACCTGAATAGGTTGGAGAAGAATGGTAGAACAAAAGAAGAACTCAACCAGGTAATAGAATGGTTTACCGGTTTTGATAATGATGATTTGCAAGCACTTATTGAAGACAAAGTAACTTTTGGAACATTTTTTCAAAAAGCTAAAATCAATCCTAATGCACATTTGATAAAAGGAGTCGTTTGTGGTTATCGAATTGAAGAAATAGAGGATGAATTTGAATTGT
>CBDUIU010000114.1:0-8961 GCA_965367335.1 uncultured Saprospiraceae bacterium | reverse complement strand
AACCATAATCGCCCAAAGCCAGGCTTTGTTTTGAAACAGAGGAATCGTAACCGGTCCGACAGCTTGCTCGATCACCTGTTCCTCACCAAATGCTACGGCTTTCAATGGCGCCGGGATCTTGTTCGAAAACCGATCTATGTCATAGCGAGGAGGACCTACTTCACTATTTCCATAAGTCAAAAAGTACGTTGCCGGTTCAGTAAAGCGAACTACCATTTCATGGACATAGCCCTTTACCTGGACAGCGCCAATGGATAAAGGCTGGTTGTCGTGGTTGTAAATTAAGACCTTTAATTTTTGAATGGTTTTACTATTAAATTTGTACGCATTTTCTTCCAGCGAATTTAGCGTGCCTGAAGTCAGCGTTTGGTAATTGTATTTCCAGCCTTGCTCCGTTTGGAAGCTGTCCACCAGGTATTTTATGGTGAGTGGTCGATAGTAGTCGAAGGTATCGGTGACATCAATTTTAACCTGGCTGACCCGGGCTGGCAATGACAATGTAATATCGATCTCCGTCTGTCTGGCTTGTTTATTTTCTTTTGTATTGATTTGCCTGATCGGGAAGTTGCGGAAGGTTCCGTCTATGATTTCATTCTGCGCGATGCTGGCGACTGTCAAATCAGGTTTTTCATGACTATCAATTAATAACCTGAAAAAGCGATACTTTGAATCAGAGAACTTCAATGTAGTAAATTGAAAATCGGTTAGTTCATTTTTGATCGAAAGTATCCTGTAGTTATTAAGGATCGTAAACCATTCCTGCTGATTTTGGCTACCCTCCAACTTTAGTCGCCAGTCAAAATTTTGTTGTTTGAAGGCCAGTTTAATTTGATTGATTGGTTCAGTAGTTGGAATTTCCAGCGTAAAATAATATCCCTTTTGGTTATGAGCAGCATTGAGGGTGTTGAAAGCAACTGCTTTGCTGGATATTATTTCATTCTTTTGCCTCATCAAATAAGAAGCTTCAATGGTGTCATTATTTGCAGTGATACCATAGATCCGAATATCGGATAGTTGCTGTGAAACTTTTCCGAACAGCTCGTCAGGCAAAACTAGCTTATGCCATTGTTCGGTAATTCCTTTTAATTCCCGTTTGTAAGTGTACTGTTCCATTTGTGCAAAGGAAAAGGAATACGCTGCCAGGAATACGAACACGAATAGATTTATGCTCAATTTCATTTTATATGATGTCCTTGTATTTGTTATACAAAAAGGAAATGATCAAAAGCAGAACGCCTAAGGAGACGAACACCACCGTTTTCGCAATGGTATCCAGTTCTGCAATGTCATAGAAAAATAGCTTAATCAGGGTAAGGCCAAATAACACAATAGCTCCGACCCGTAAATGCTTCTTTCTTTTCCAAATCCCTAAAGTAATGAGAAAGAGCGAATACACCCCCCATAAAATGCTTAATCCAAATTTGTAGGATTGTGCGGATTCGGCTATATCCATCCAACTGATCATTTCACTACTGGCAATCCATATAACCGTTAAATGCAATAATACGTCAAAAGGCACACTCAAATCCTGCCGCATAAAATCTTGCCGCAGGTATTGATAACAGGCGAGCAAGGCCAGCGCCACAAAAGCAAAGGATACATACCTGATCCCAATATTAAAAGCACCGCGTTGGTAATATTGCGCCAATTCCTGATTCAAATAGCTTTCGCGTAATTCACTAAAAGCATACAGTCCACCAACCAGGAAAGCGAGCAGGGTCAAAACAATCAAACCAAGATTAATAAAGCCCAACTGCTGGTTTTTTATTTTTCGAATATTCACAAAGGCCAGCAGGGAAACAAAAAGCAGAGAATAGTTGACGATCCAAATGACTTTAAACCGGTTTAAATCAGCATTGCTATATTCGTTGGGAAAAGACTGATCTTCTGAACTAATGGTCAGCCTTGAATCTGCATAAAGTTGTGTCCAGTAATTGTCAATTTCTACCCGAAAGGCAGCATAGAGTGAGAAAAGCAGTATTGCGGGTAACATAACCGAAATAATCCTGGACAGTATATTTGAGGATGGCCACGGCGAAGCATACTTCTGATTGCGATGTAGCCAATTGATGAACCCAAAAGCTGTAATAAACAATAGAGAGGTGAGAAAATTGGCATTGAGCAAGGGAGTTAACCTGGTCGCAGGTATTTCCGGGTTGTAATGATAATAAAGGGTGGTCCAGTCTTGCAGGATGCTAAAAAAAGCCACAACCATCAATACGTAAGCTAATTGTTCATAGAAGGAAACCTGCTTCGTCCGCCCCACCCAGAACAGCAGCGCAGCTTCACCGGCCCACAAAAGCGTCACCCAGTTACCATCTAATTGCACCGGAATTGCGATGGTGATAAAAACCAACACCAATCCAATGACCAGGTAAAATAGATTTTTGTCGGCAAGTTGTTGGCGATAAATAACCATACTGACCACAAAGTGGATAATAGCATTACCCAGCGTAAATAACCCTAATAACTGCTTACCCGTTTCATGACTGTCAATTATCCCATAGCCAATTCCATAAAAGATAAAGGAGTTAAGCAAAAGCAATGAGATATCGCCCAGTCGAAATTTCACTTTTTGCGATAATTTATACGCCAGGAATATCAGGTAAAAAGTGGTAAAGAAGATAGCAAGAAAAGTCAGGGCTAAATAAAAATGCTCGCCCGTTTGATAAGAAGTCACGTACCAAACCAGATACATCGACCAGGTTAACACAAAGGCAGCATAGTACAATTTCTTCCAGTATTTTTTGAAAGCAATCACCAGAATGCCGACGTTAATGATCGCCATATAACTAAAAAGCGTGGCTACTTTTCCCGAACCATCGCTTAACAAAAAAGGAACAGCATAGGCACCAACCAAACCAATATGAGCAATTACCTGGCGATCATAATTAATGGCAGCCACTACGGTAAATACCGTAAAAACGACCATGAGCCCAAAAGCAACTTCTTGCGGAAACAAGTCATAAAAACTGTAGGCCGAATAGGTAATAAAATACATGATCGCCATGGCGCCACTTAATAAAACAGCACTGAAATTCTCGTATTTCGTTTTCAGTTTCATAGCAAAACCCATCAACCCGAGTCCAACTAAATACCCTAAAATGATCCGCGTCAAAGGACTGATCAGTTGATGATCAATGGCGTATTTGGCGCCGATGGACACACCGATGACAATAATGACAATACCGATTTTATTAATCAGGTTTTCTCCTATGAATTTTTCGAGGTCTGATTTCTCCTTGGCTGGCTGATCAACCGGTGGAATTATTTGTTTCGGCGATTCCGCTTTTAGCTGTACTTCCGGTGGCTCAAATTCAGCCGTTGCTTGTTCTGATACCGGCTCAAATTCCTCTTCCAGGAGGAGGCTGTCCCGCTCTAGCTCTACCGGCTCCGAAGGCTGCTCCATCTCAGGCGACTTCAGTTTGTTGATCTCAAGCCTCAGGTTGTATATTTCTTTCGAAAAGTCATTTTGCCTTTTCACAAGGAGATCCAACTTGTCAAGAAGCTGATTTATTTTATCTTGGCGATTTGTCATACTGCTTTTTTATAATGAAAGCTGTCCAATAATGCCTCACTAGGCTTAAAATAAAACAATCTTCTCATCCCACTTCTCAAGATAAGAAAATCAGGCTAAACATCCCTAAAGATCAGGACTATCTTAACGTTGAGATCAGCCGCATGACAGCAAGTCCACATATGCAACTCATCAACATTGCACACCCGTCCCTATTACTCCCCTGATTCCACGCTTTTTCGACAAGTCTACGGGTAAGTTCTATACGTTCAAGTGAATCATACCCCAGGCTACCAATTCCTTGCTCTCCTTTTTTCTTACCCCAGGGTAACCTTTCCCCCCACCTTGCTATATGGATACAAATCATCAAACCAAAAGATAACATCATGTATCCCACAATTTACGCTTCTCGTCTACTCAACTTGCTGATTGTCAGCTTATTCCTTTTCTTCCTCCCTACCCTGAGCAACACCCAACTACAAGCTCAAACGGCTTACTACACCGCTAATGGCAGCGATTATTATATGAATTGCCGCTGGGAGAAACTTACCAGCAAATGCTGTTCGGAGACAAAATATGTGCGTTTTTACGTCAATGGTTCCACTGCTAAAACAGTCAACAGTGCAGCAAATTCAGGCAATGTTAATTTAGCCATTGGCCCCGGTTACAATCACCATTATCAGTGGGCCTGGGGCTCAGCCGGTAAGGACAATAGCGTCTGCGTCTTTGGTTGTTCCTGGGATGCCAATCGTTCCACCGGATACCGGGCACGCACCGCCAATATAAAATCTCCCACCAGCGTCACTGCGTCTAATGACAAAGTAGGCTCGATTAAAGTCAGCTGGAGTAAAGCCAGTAATATCCCTAATGCTAATCTCGATTGGAAAATTTATAAAGATTCCCGCACAAACTTAGTAGCTACTGTTACCAATGGCGCCTCTCGTTCCTGGACGGATATCAATGTAGGTCCAGGGGAAACGCATACTTATTACGTGGCGACCTACACACCCAGCTGGGGCGTACATGAATCTTATGCGGTCGGTACCACGGGCAGCACGATACCGCGCGAAGTCACCGCAGATGATGGGGTCGGCGAAACTGTTGTTGTGCGCTGGGAGAGCCTGGCGGAATTGGGCCAGCAGATCGACGTGTATCGCGATGATCAAAAGTTAGAACGCATCGATGTCTCGGAAACTCAATTTCAGGATGATGATACGGATCTGATTCCCGGTTTTCAATATAACTATTCTCTACAGCCTGTCAGAGGGGGTACGCCTCGTGTGTTGCCTCAACTATCCGACACCGGTTTCCGTCGGGCCAATGGTCGTTTTTCCGGAGAAGTCAAAGCGCCTAGTGGTAGCCCGGTAGCTAATGTAATCGTTTGTGCAGAAAGATTGGATGATGTAGAACAAGGTCCTTCCGGAATTAAATATTGCGATACTACGGATGCCTCTGGTTTCTTTGATATCCGGAAAGTCTATTATCACCGGGAAGCTCAATTCAAAGTGGTGCCGTCAAAAGGAAACCACGGATTCAGTCCGGCTTCGATCTCTCGTTTTCTCGATCAAAGTGTTTTTCAATATAACAACTTGCTCTTTATTGACACCACCGGTTTTACCATTCAGGGAAAAATTGTCCAGCAGGAAAATGGTACCGATTGCGGCCTGGCCGGGGTTGAAATCCTCGTTGATGGCATCTTTAAAGGGGATAAAACCGATGCGGATGGCAATTTTAATTTGTCAGTGGAAGAAACAGGTGACTATACCATCAAACCTCGCTTAGGTGATCATACCTTTGCCCCTTCTCAACAGAATATTTTTGTCAGTGACGATAAAACTGGTATTAACTTTAACGATGAAGCCCGGCAAACGCTCAGTGGTTATGTCCGTGCCGGATGTCAGATCTTTTTGGGAGAAGCACAGCTCCGTGTGCGTAGCCAGGATGGTTGTATTGATAAGATCATAACGACCAAAAATAACGAAGGCTTTTACGAAGCGGAGCTTCCTGCCAGAGCCTATACCGTTGAGGTAGTGGAAATCGACCTGGACCCCAGTCATGGTTTAGATCGTCAGGATGTCCTTGCTTATTTTAATCCACAGGATGTTGACCTGACCCACGAAGATCAACAACAGTCTTTCACTTACCGCCGTCAGCCGGATATCGAGATCGTTTCGGTGAGTTTACCTACTTGTGGTTATGGTACCAAAATCGTTGAACAACATGGTACTTACGAAATGACGATCAAAGTCACCGAATCCTTTGGCAGTCAATCCTGCCCGGTTGACACTGGTTATGTCTTGATTTCCGATGAGGTGGGTGATAAAAAGAACAGTACCGATACCCTTTACATTAGCAATGGCGAGGCGATCTATACCATGATCCCTCAATCTGTCAACATTATAGCTCCGTATACTAAAGTTTTCCAGGCGACGGTATTTGTCGGACAAGAATCCAATAGCCTGGCAGAGAACTTCATCGTCACGGGTGTACGTCCGCGCGATCAATCCTTTACGACTGTTTCGCCCTCTATCCCTTTCATGATCTTACGTGACCCTCCGGGTGATGAGTCCTACAGTTACCTGGAAGAAAACACAACGACCGAAACAGCGCTCAGCTTTTTTGGCGAAGCCAGCGGAAGTATCCGCGCCTGGGCAGAAGTCAAAGCCGGAACTAAATTTCAGGCAGGCTTAGGTTTATCAACTGAAACAGAGATCTGGGGGTCTATCAATGGCTCCATGGAAGTGGGTGCCCGGATCGCCGGACAAAAGGAACATGTGATGAGCATTACGAATTCTTCTTATTTCGCAACATCGGACAATCCCGATGTGAATGGCCAGGATGGCGATGTTTACGTCGGTGCCGCTTTGAACCTGATTTACGCCTTGTCTGATATTATTGAATTTGACCGGGATGCCTGTGAGATCGTCAGTTCTGTTGATCTGATCATGGGTAACGATGGCTTTGAAACGACTTTTATGTACACGGAAAATCATATCCGCGACGTCCTCATTCCCGATCTCGATCGCATCCGTATCTACTACGAAGGCGTTGGCTCCGATTCCGCAGCCATCTATGCAAACCAGATCAACGTCTGGGAGCAGTCCATGGAACGCAACGCAGAATTGAAACAAGATGCGACCTTTAAGGAAAATCGTTCTTTCTCCGCCGGTGCGCCTTACGAATCTTCTTTGACGGAGAGCAGTACCAAATCATTGTCTTTGGAATTCTCCGCCTGGTTAGAAGCCTCAATAGCGATAGAAGCTGGTTTGGAGATTGGTGGCAACGGTGTTTCCGGTGGTGTTGAAACGCGTTTGCGAGCAGAATTGGGTGCGGCAAAAACGGTTACCTCCAGCAGTTCCCGCACCGTGGGTTACTTCCTGGGAGATGATGATCCGGGTGATTTTTTCAGCGTAAATATTTTGAACGATGAAGTATATGCTACCCCGGTTTTTGACCTGGTGAGTGGTCGTTCCTCCTGCCCACACGAATCAGGCACACAACCTCGTGAAGGTGTACAGCTACAAGCAGATCGTTATGTATTGAATGATTTACATCCTTCGGTACCTGGTGTTTTCCAACTATCCTTAGGCAACATCAGCCAAAGTGAAGAAACGCGTGATTACAAACTGGCTTTTATCCAATCCAGCAATCCGAATGGAGCGAAAGTAACCATTGGTGGATCTCAGGCACAGCAACCGATCGACTATACCATTCCGTTTGGTCAGGCGGCCACGGCCACGGTCACTATCGAAAAAGGTCCATTGGCACATGACTATCCGAATTTAAAATTTGCCCTGGTCTCCGGTTGTGATGATGATCAGATTATTGATGTGATTTCGCTCTCCGTTTATTTTGAAAACAGTTGTAGCCCGGTATCTCTTTTCCAACCAGGTAATGATTGGGTGGTAAATGAATTGAGCAACAATCAGCTGTCTATAAAAATTCGCGACTATGATGTTATGGCGTTAGACAAAGTTGTACTGGAATATGCCGATGTAATTACCGGTATATGGTCAGAAGCCTTTGAGATTCCTAACGACGAGTTGGAAACTGGTCAGAATGGCACCACAAAATTATGGAATGTAAGTAGCATTCAGGATGGAGAATACTTACTGCGTTTACGATTGGATTGTGGTGGTGGATATACTTACTCTGATCAAGCTAAGGGCCGTATCGACCGAGTTGCTCCGGCACTTTATGCGACACCAGAACCTGCAGACGGATATTATTCCCAGGGCGATCGCATCTCGGTCAAGTTTGACGAAATGATTGAATGCCTGACCGTCAATGACCAGAAAGTTATTGTTAGAAACACTGCTACCAATGAAACCTTCACTACCCAACTCGGTTGTTCTGAGGACCGCATTATCATTGCACCGGATATTGACTTTACCCAGCAGGCCGGAGCGGTATTTGAAGTCTTGGTGGATGAAGTAGAAGACTTGTATGGCAATACCATGGATGATTTCATCAGCTGGCGTTTCCAGATTGACGGTTCCGGAAACAATACACCTACAGACACAGACGACGATGGCATCCTGGATGAAGACGATAACTGTCCACTTGCCGCCAACCCTGACCAATCGGATCTTGATGGCGACGGCGAAGGTGACATTTGCGATGATGACCTTGACGGGGATGGTGTCCTCAATGCCGATGATAACTGCCCTCAGTTTGCGAACAGCGACCAGGCAGATTCCGATAATGACGGCGAAGGTGACGTTTGTGAAGCTTCTGCTGATGGCGACGGCGATGGCATCCCCAACGACCAGGACAACTGCCCTACTTCCGCTAACCCGGATCAGTCTGATATGGATAATGACGGCATCGGTGATACTTGCGATGAGGATATCGACGGCGACGGTGTTGCCAACGCCGATGACAACTGCGCCACTACGCCTAACCCGGATCAAATGGATACCAATACCGACGGCATTGGTGATGCTTGTCAGGGTACCGTCTCCACCCAAGAACTTCCCGAAGAAGTACAACAACTTAGTCTGTACCCAAATCCTTCGAATGGAATCGCTTATTTAAGTTTGGAAATAAAATCGGCTACCGACTTGCAGGTAAAAATCGTTGACCTCCACGGACGCTTATTAATCAGCAGGTCCTTCGGTAGATTATTAGCTGGCAATTACCAACTTAATTTACTCGACGGCGCCATCGAATTACCAACTGGCATGTATCAGGTAGTAGTACAAACAGAGATGGATCGCGTGAGCAGACCTCTGGTCGTTCAATAAGCAATTAACTAATTATTGAAGCTGTTTTTTAAAAACAAATCGAACGCACCCTGATTGTCTCGGCAATCAGGGTGTTTTTTTGTTTAACAATTCTTTCTACTCCTCTTATACGTCTTCCCCGTCTGGTACGTTCGGTTAAAACCCGTAACAACCCCTAATAACCCGTAATAACCTTTCCCCCCTTTCCCCTCTGCCCCC
>CBDUIU010000113.1:0-8967 GCA_965367335.1 uncultured Saprospiraceae bacterium | reverse complement strand
TAAGGGATTAACGCTAACTGTTCCAGGTCAACGGTATATAACCCTCTCCCAATGGTTCCCACAAAAATGGTATCATCGGATTTTCTTTGATAAAAGATATTAGTTGTTATACTATTCCAATCTTTCGGCTCCACGTCCTGGCATGGCAAGGTATCCCACTCTTGGGTAGCAATATCATATTTTATTACACCAGCTGCATACTTACCCAGCCATAAAGATTCATTGTGGTCAACGAGCACCCCCCGTGTTCCTCCAAGTCCTATCTCTTTTATAGTTCCCTGTTCAAGGTCAATGATTTTTGTGCTGTTTTGATTAACAACTATTTTTCCATCCGGCAATTCCGCAATTCCCCGGGAGTCAATAAACCCTTCTTCCACCTGCAAGAAGTGATGAAACAGGTTTTTCTTAACTTGATATATATATACACCATCCACGCTCGTGGCCCAAGCATTTTGATAATGATCGAAAAAGAAGGTAAAGAGATGGTTCTGGGAAGAATTTTCAACGGGAAATGCGGCAATCTGATTGAACTTAGCGCTAAATACCCGCAGAAACAAGCCATCATTGAGCCACCAATGTTGTTGATCATCCTGGGTAAGCCGATAAATAAAACTAGCTTGTTCTCCTGATATTGAGAGCGGTAAAAGATCTGCCGTGAATTGAATTACTGCTATCTGTTGCCCTGCTTGATACTGCCTCCATTGCGTAATTTTCCCATTGGGTTTAGCCAGTATATTTCCGACGATAAATCCCCCATGTTGATCCGGTGCCAGAAGAAGAAAGTGCTGGTGTAAGGGCCACTCCTGAAGGAATTTTCCATTTTTATCAACTTGAATAATCTTATTTTCAGTTTTATCAATAGCAACTAAATTCCCATCGGATAAAAGATGAAAATCGTCGACTTTTGCGCGCTGAAACATTAACTGAAAGTCATTGCCATCAAAACGATAAAAATTTCCGGACACAGTTTGAAGCCATAGGCCACCCTGATTCTCAGCGACAATTCTTTTTATTTCAGCAATGCGAAAAGGAGCTTTACTAAAAACATGCTCGGACATGAGTTCTTCCGTGGAAGGATCAAACACATCTATATATTGGCTCAACTCATTTGACCTGCCTTTTTCGGTAAGGCTCAGTTTGATTAACCATAGTCGACCTGCTTGGTCTAGCTCTAATTTTTCATAATCTTCCAGATGAAATCCATAATCAGGCTTACTGTAAAATTTAAAGGAAAAGCCATCATATCGATTCAATCCATTATAGGTATTTATCCAAATGAATCCCTGTCTATCCTCTTGTACATCTTTTGCAAAACGTCCCGAAAGACCATCTTCCACTGTCAGATGCTGTGTATTAGTTAAATAGCTTTGGCCAGATACATCAACACCAATGATGATCAGGATACAAATCCAGCAAATTCGCATGTTGCAAAATAAAGACATTGTTCTCACATAAGCGTTACTGTTCATCACAGGTCGTAATAGCTAAAAACCAAAACCTGGAATTATAACACATAATATCAATTAATAATATTAAAACTAACCCTGATGAACACAAATTCCTATTTAGATTATATTTCTATGATAAGACAAAGGTAGTTTTTTTCTTATTTTTAAAAAATGGATACGAAAAAAAGGCTTTAAAAACAATCAACGCCCTTTAGCATCACTTTTTGAGCTATTCCAACTCTTTTCCTTATCTTCGGGTATGCTACACTTTTATTTCCGTCAGGTTATCTGCTTAGGCTTATTGACCACTTTCCTGCTATTGAGTTGCGTGAGCGAACCGAAAAAACGGCCTTCTACAAATTCCAAAGGACATCGATATACTTATCATCAACTTAGTGAAGGCCGGCAAGCAAAAGCGGGGGAACACATCCTTTACCACGTTTACCAACGTGCGGATGACTCCTTGATAAATAGTTCTCGCCAAAGACCGGTACAGCCCCGTTTAGTTGTACCGGATTCCACCCGTGCGCTTGAACTTCGTAACCCCATCAATGAAGCATTACTACGAATGGCTATTGGAGATAGTTTGACCATTAGTATTCCAATGACTGAAGTACCTCAGCGTCCCGAAGGTTTTAAGGATTATCAATATTTACATTTTGATCTGATCGTTACCGGCATTCAATCCGCAGAAGATTTCCGCCAACAATTAGAGCAAGAGCGGCAAAAAGCTAATAACCGCCGCAGCGCAAACCAATCTCGTAAAAGTATTGTTGAAAATCAATTAACAGCAACTATAGCTGCTTATCATAATCGGTCTTTAAAAGATACACTGATCAAAAAAACATCTGGTCTAAAGTACTGTGTACATGTAAAAGGCTCAGGTGCCTTACCTAAACCTGGTGACCTGATCCAAGTACATTTTTACAGTATGTTACCCAATGGAAAAATGCTAACCCATAACTTTGACGAAACGCGTCCTTATCAGTTTTATTTAGGAGAGGGCTCTGTCATACCTGCATGGGAAGAAGCAATGGCAGAGCTTCCCCCGGGAAGTCGGGCCACCCTATTTGTTCCCCCTGACTTAGCTTATGGTGAGGCAGGACAGCCTCCGGCAATTCCAGCTAAAACAGAATTGGTTTATTATGTGGAGATTTTGAAAAAAGAATAAAGAAGGAATGGAAAAAGGAGGATCTTTTTATCTCAATCGATTTAACCCTGCTTTTGCTTTTTGGTGTAAACTATTTTTATACTCATCAGGAGAAATAGACAGGCAATTTTGAAAACAACTTATAGCTGCTTCTTTTAAGCCCTTTTTTTCTTGTATCAAGCCCATTTGTAAAGCGGCATTACAAGCATAATAATAAGAAGCATTACGTCCTTCATCTATTGTTTGTTGGTAAAACACAAGTGCTTCCGCCGTATTTCCCATTTCATGCGTAATACGTCCCAAGCGGTAAGTATACTCAAGCCGATAGCGCTCCAGGGGCAAGCTGACTTTTTCCACCCGACTCAAAAGCTGGTAGGCCTGTTTACGGTAGCCACCATCGAAAAGGAGTCTTGCCCGTAAAATTTCAGGATGAGGGGTTAATTTACCTTTGGCTTCTTTTAGCGCCTGTTTATCGCCGCCCACATGGTCATCTCCTTTATCAAGACACTGTTGAATATAATATTGATATTGCTGTTGCTCACCTTTTAACAAATGGTACCAGGCAATTTTCTGATAAGCCTCTTTGATATAATTTTTTCCCCGGAATGATTTCAAATAGCGGTGTAAATATTTAGCTGCATTATCATCCTGACGATATAGTTTCGCAAGGCCAAGCATATAGTCTAAATAGGGAAAGTTATAGTAATCCCCTCCTCTCGGAGCATTTTCCAGCAGGCGTATGGCTTCGTCGTTGCGTCCCGTATGCATTGCAACATTAGCCAACGCAAAGCAAGCTAAAGGATTCGCTTTTGTATCCAGTCCGGCGCGATTGATTGTTTGCCAGGCTGCTTCTTGCTTATTGCCCAGGTGAAGCAAAAGAAACGCATACATGACCACCGTTTCTTCTTCGAAAATGAAATCATGGTTTTCTGCATAATTCAGTACCACCTTAATTTCCTTTTGACCTTGGGCGATCGTACCGTCCATGCCACCAAGCAGTTTGAGCCCCCAGCGATAGTTATCCGGAACTGTTCCGATCAAAGCATGAAGAATGCCCAGGCTTTTTTGATTGGCGATAAAGTCGGGAAACCTCTCCTGATTTTTAGTGAGTAATTTGTAGGCAGATTTGATTTCAAAAACAGCCGTGACGTATTCTTTAAACTTAAGCCGGGCAAGTGCCCAGTGCAATTTGATTTCGGCCTGTGTATATAAATAATAAGGTGAGTCTTTGTCCCCTTGCTCAATTTCTTCCAACCTTCGGTTTTTATTTTTCTCTAAGCGATGAAAAGTCGTTTCTTCTTCATCAAGAAAAATGATAAAAAAGTCTACGTAATTTTCCACAAAAGGAATCAGCCGATTCTCCGGATCTTGTATGCGTGCTTGTGCGAGTAGAACCTTTGCCTGTTCAAATTGCAGGCTCATCGTAAAGTGATAAGCTTCCCGAACAGGATCGCTAAAGGTAAAATGAGGTGTTGCACCTAACTGAAGCCAGAAAAAAAGCAGGAAGAATAAAGTTAGCTTTTGCAAGAAGTTAAATTGAGTTTAGGTTAAATGATCAGCTGGTGTAATACTTAAACCCAGGTTTGGTAGTTGTTATTTTTGGTTATAACGAAAAGTGTGGAAAAGAGTTATAAGGCTCCCTTAATTACAAACGGGCTTTAAGGAATTCCTCCCTAAAGCCCGTCTTAAAATATCGTTTCGAAGTTTAGCCTTCTACTTTCTCTGGTTCTTCTATTTCAAGGATATGATCGTCTACTAAGACTCGGCCACAATGCTCACAAGCAATCACCTTTTTACGAAGAGAAATTTCCAACTGCACTTGTGGAGGGATTTTGTTAAAACATCCGCCACAAGCATTACGCTCTACGTGAACTACCGCCAATCCGTTGCGGTAAGCAGTACGAATTTTCGTATAAGCTTTCAACAAACGCTCTTCTACATTTTTTCTGGCCTTTTCTGATTTTTTCATCAGCTTCTCTTCCTCTTTTTCCGTCTTCTCGATAATTTTCTCCAATTCTACTTTCTTAGTATCCAAATCCTTGGCCTTCGCATCCATCCTTTCTTTTGCGGCTGAAAGGGTTTCTTCTTTATTGATCAAGCTATGTTTAGCTTCCTTGATCTTCTTTTCGGATAACTGAATTTCCAGTTTTTGTAACTCTAATTCTTTAGATAAAGCGTCATACTCCCGATTGTTCTTTACATTATCCATCTGCTTATCATACTTCTCAATCAATCCCTCTGCCTCTTTGATGTTGTTCTGATGGCGAGCGATTTCTTTGTTCAATTCATCTACAGAACTGGACAGTCGGTTAACTCGGGTAGAAAGACCTTCGATCTCATCCTCGAGATCACTCACTTCCATGGGCAACTCACCTTTGAGAATAGCAATTTGATCAATTTCAGAATCGATTAATTGCAGCTCATATAATCCTCTGAGTTTTTCGGCAACCGTTTGCTCTTTTTTGCTCATATGAAAATAACGTTTTCGGTTAATAGTTTACTAATCAAAAGATTACACTTGATGAATTACAAATAATTGACAGGATTTGTATTCACTTTAGTATAATGGAGTGCAAAGTTACTAAATTTTTGGCTTATTATATCGAAAAGTAGTTCTCCGGTATACTGCTCACTCTCATAATGTCCGATATCTGCGATCACAATTTGACCATCTGCATCAAAAAACTCATGATATTTATAATCCGCAGTAACAAAGACTTGCGCACCCTGAGCTTTAGCCGGGTTTAATAAGAACCCACCTGCACCTCCACATACCGCTACCGTGTTTACTCTCCGGCGGAGCAGCTTAGTATGTCTTACGCAGCCAGCTTTCATCTGTTTCTTCAGGTACTCCAAAAAGGCTCTTTCTGCCATAGAATCTTTTAGCTCGCCAATCATTCCTGAACCAATCTCGGCGTTACGCACATCAATAGAAGACCACTCGTAGGGTAATCCACTCCCATCTAAGACCTTCTGTACCGCTCGCTCCCGGTCTGGGCGCATACTGAATTCCAGCTGAAAAATAGCCGTTGTTCTTGCTCCATCCAACTGAACACCTAACTGACCAAACCCCTGTGGATGAGCATTGAGCGAATGCCCTGCACCAGCAGCAAACAACTGCTGACGGAGGCCCTCAGCCTGGTCCGGGGCTACCCAGACATTTAATTTTCGCAAACCTTTTTTCGGTTGTAAGATCCGCGTATTTATCAGGCCTAGCTTTTCACAAATTTTTGTATTCACCCCCTGCCGTAAAACATTATCCAGATTGGTATGAATGGCATAAATAGCAATGTCATTTTTTATAGCTTTAATCACTACTCGCTCAACATAGTTGTTTCCATTTAACCGCTTCAAGCCCCGAAAAACAATTGGATGATGAGCAATCACCAAATTACAGCCCAATTCAATGGCTTCATCGATCACTGCTTCCACAGAGTCCAGGCACAACAATACGCCCGTAAGTTCAGCAGCAGCATCGCCAACGATCAGTCCGGCATTATCATAGCTTTCTTGATACATGGGAGGTGCATGCTCTTCTAAAAAGTTGAGGAGGTTCTTAATTTGCATAGGTCTTGAGGATTGTAGGTTGACTCTTTTCGTATAGAAATTTTGTCGTGCAATTTGAGCCGTAGAAGTTATTTTGTATAAACGTATTCTGCCTTTAAAAATACAAGGCTAGTAATGGAAATTGGAGGAGGTCACAATTACAAGCATCTTTCTTCGCTCATTGCGGGTCGCCATTTATAGTTTCCAAAATGCCTTTTGCTTTGAGCAAGCATTCTTCGTACTCTTGCTCCGGGACGGAATCATAAACAATAGCACCTCCGACCTGAAAAGACAAGTATTGGCTAGCTGCATTATATTGCAAAGAACGAATAACTACATTAAAATCGAAATCGCCTTCGGGTGTCAAATACCCAATGGCTCCGGAATACCACCCACGGCGACTACGCTCGTATTGCTCGATGAGCTTCATACTCATAACTTTAGGTGCCCCTGTCATCGACCCCATCGGAAAAGCATTACGAATGGCCTCGGCAAATGTTACTTCCGGGCGCATCAACCCGGTAATGGTAGAGATCATCTGATATACCTGTGGAAAACCATAGATGCCAAAAAGCTCTTTGACTTTCACCGTTCCAGCCTGACAGCTGCGCGCCAGGTCATTGCGCACCAGATCAACGATCATTACATTCTCTGCTCGATCCTTTTCACTATGAAACAAAGCTTCTTTTTGTCTTTTATCCTGCTCGGGATCATGATGCCGCGGAGCAGTCCCTTTAATAGGTTGAGATATCAATTCTTTTCCCTTCTTCTGAAGAAAACGTTCCGGACTGGCACAGTAAAGGTAACGATCCTTCAATTTGAAAAACCCTGCAAAAGGAGCCGAAGATTTTTCATTTAATTGTTCGAAAAGTGCCACCGGATCTTTCAAAGCATAATTTTCTACAAAAAACTCCTGGCAAAAATTCATTTCATAAATATCTCCCGCCTTGATGTGCTCACGGATACCTCTCACAGCACTTAGGTATGCTGCTTTGGAAAAACGAGCCTTTATATCTACCGGAGGAAAACTGGTTGTCTTATTTATCGGCGTAGCCATAATTTCCTCAATCAGTTCCATTCGATCAGCCGCCTGAGATACTATCCGGAAATTCCCTTCGGAAAAGTGGATCAGATGCAAAGCCTTGAAAAAATAGAGATCAGGTAGTTGTATTCCATCTGGATGAACGGAATTTAATTGCTCCGTAGCATTTTTTAAATCATAAGCCAAACCACCAAACCACCAGCCGGGAGATTTTTCCCAAGCAGACTGTAAAGCTGCAAAGGGTTGATTGTCGAATGAAGCTTGATCAATACGTACCTCTTCAGCGACCCCAACGGCAAGAATCCCGGATAAGCGACTATAACTTTCGGAGTCGTATCCATTACTTGTTAAATAACAACAAGTATCATAGTGCTGCTGGGCCCAATACAATGCTTTTTCCCGGAAACCAGGTAATTGCCGGCCCAATTGTAATTCAGGATATGAAGCAGCTGTTTGAATCAAAGATGTTTGTTTTAATGAACGAACAAAGATAAAAAAAATGGAATTTCTCCATTCTTATTTTTAAGACGAACTTACTTGAATAGGGTAACACATAGATGAAGAAAAGAGTTGGACAAATATAAATAATAAGAAACGTCGTAGACTTTAGAGCCTACGACGTCTTTTATATAAAAAAATACAGCTATTACTGTTAAAGTCAACCACTCATACTGGTCACCATCACTTCCACTCTTTGATTCTTTTTACGACCTTCCGCAGTTCGATTAGTAGCCACTGGTCGCCTGCTACCATAGCCTTTATAAGTAAGCCTGGAAGCTCGAATTCCCTTTTTGACCAGGTAATCAACAACCGCTTTCGCGCGTTGCTCTGATAATTGGTTACAATAGATTGCTTCGCAGCGGTTATTCGTATGTCCGGCAACCTCTAACTTTATCCTTACATCATAATTTAAGTATTTGTAAATATCATCCAGTATTTCAAAATTCTCAGCGACGATATTAAAAGAGTCAGCCGGAAAGTAAAGGTTATCAATATTGATAATCATTCCTGGCTTTATTTTATCAGAAGGAACACCGATTAATTGATCTGGTTTTCTAGTTTTCTTTTCCGTATCACCTATTCCACCGGAGGGTTGTGGTTTAGAAGAATTGATTTTTGTCCCTGTATTCGAAGTTACTGGAGGAGACGGAGTATTAGGTGTTTCAACCACTGCAACGATATCCTCAGGCTCATCCACCGGTGGCTCGGGAGTTGGTTCATCACAAGGAATTAAACTAATGTCAGATAGATTATCAATTAAGACATTACCATTATAGGCAAAAAGGGTTGGCGTTTTGAAAAAAGCCTCAATATAAATATGGGTATAAATCGCTTGTGGTTCGAAACGAAAAGCATAACCTTTCCATTCTGTATGTTTAATCGGTTCCGTTTCATCCAATAATTCTAAGCGGCTACAATGTCCACGACCTCCCCAAATCCTGATTTTAGCTGCTTGAACATGAGCGATACTATCCGTTCCTTTCCTGGCTGGACTTAAATAGTTTTCAGAGCGTGCAAGAAACATAGATAAGGTATAGCATTCACCGGCCCTTAGGGGATATTCTAAGTTTTGACTAACGGCTTCCCAGGTATCATTATCACGTACTACAAGCCCTAAATACGTGTTTTGATGTTGCGGGCTTTTCAAGACCTTAAAGAAACCAGGCTGAACATCAGGAGCCGACTCTCCTCGTTTACCGCAGTCATGCCAACCAAAAGGTGGCGGCCCATTTACGGTACCCGCTCGGGGAATCCCTTCGAAGGAAGGATTCTTGAGGGGA
>CBDUIU010000112.1:0-9112 GCA_965367335.1 uncultured Saprospiraceae bacterium | reverse complement strand
CGTAGTTGAAGGTCGTAGGTATTCATCTTTTCCTAGAATAAGCAAGCCATTACGATCACAAACTGGCACAATAGAAGCATTAAAATAACCCTCAGATTGTGAGTCGGCAGCACGTTGTTGAGACTGAACCGCATAGGAATCTAAGGTTGCGCGATCATACCCTTCCAAGGTTGCGATAAGATCAGCAGCTACTCCTTGAGGAATATAACCGACGCCCGCCATAATTTCCGGATCGTACAATAATGGTCCTCCATCCGTTTCCATTGGTACACGGCTCATACTTTCCACCCCCCCGGCAATGACCATTTCTCCCCAGCCAGAACGAATTTTCATAGCTGCCATATTAACTGCTTCCAGCCCGGAGGCACAAAAGCGGTTGAGTTGAACTCCTGCTACAACATCCGCCCAGCCTGCATGTAAAAGCGCAGCCTTTGCAATATCGGCTCCTTGCTCATTGACTGGAGTAACACAACCTATGATCAGGTCGTCTATTTCGCTGGTATTTAATTGATGCCGACTTTGTAGTTTTTTTAATAACGTCGTTAATAAATCAATTGGTTTGACTTCATATAACGAACCACTTGATTTACCCCGACCACGCGGAGTTCGGAGCGTATCATAAATATAAGCTTCAGTCATAATTGCAAGGCAGATGATAGTTAAATTAAAGCTCAATCATGAGCCAACTATATTCCTAACAAAGTTAGGGATAATAGCTTGGTTCTGGTAATGGAATATATCCACTTATCAGAATTTTATTGATGTCCGTAGATGTTTTATCCATTCCATCTATCATTTCGTTATCTTTGTTTACGAACGATATATTATTAGGTTAATGTTTAATATAATAAATAATGGCTCGACGTATCAAAGTAACTGGCTTTACCCGTTTTTTTCTTTTTCTAATCATTGTAGCCCCTACTATATTTTTTGGTGTCTCCTATTTTAAAGGTGTTGATGGTATACAAATGTTAAAGGACATGGTCAATGGAGACTATTCCAGTATAAATACAGATGCCTCTATAGACTCTCCACAAAAAGAAGGCTCTCAAACGGATGAGGCTCCCCCTCCTGCTGCCCCAACGCCAAGTCAAATTAACGGTGAAGTAGCAAAACTTCAGGATGAGCTCGATTTTAAAAACAAAAGAATTGAGGAGCTCTATCAGGAAAATGCAGGATTAAAAGAGGAATTAGGGAAAACGGAAAAAGAATTGGAGACTGTCAAAAAACAATTGGAATCCATAAAAAAAGCTGTTGGAGTAGAAAAATAGCTGTATAAATCTAACATTCTGCCATAGCAATCCTCCTAAAAAATCCCGTACTTTGCGTTTTCTTTCTGAATCGCAAAATTAAATTCAATGAAAAAGATTCTTGTCAATGACGGGATCCACCCCGACGGTAAGCAACAACTAGAAGCTGCCGGTTTCCAAGTAGATGACACCAAAGTTCCTCAAGAAGAATTGGCAGTCAAACTTCCAGAATACGACGCCATTGTCGTACGTAGCGCTACTAAAGTTCGTAAAGACCTTATAGATGGTTGCCCTAAGCTTCAGGTTATCGCACGAGGAGGAGTCGGATTAGATAATATTGACCATGACTATGCGCGCGAGATCGGCCGACAGGTAATTAATACTCCTGCTGCCTCCTCAAAAGCGGTTGCCGAGTTGGCATTTGCCCATCTTTTTTCTATTGCTCGCTCACTTCATCTTGCCAATCGTGAAATGCCATTAAAGGGAGACTCCGAATTTGGGAAATTAAAGAAATCTTACTCTAAAGGCTTTGAGCTACAAGGGAAAACCATTGGTATTATAGGTTTTGGTCGGATTGGCCAAGAAACTGCTCGAATTGCTCTAGGATTAGGAATGAAAGTTATTGCCTTTGATCTTATCCTGAAAGAAGCTACGATTGAAGTGCCGCTACATGAATTCTATGGAAAAAAATTATCCATAACAATCTCTGTAGAAGACAAATTAGAGAACTTATTAAACGAGGCTGATGTGATCAGCTTACATGTACCTTTCACAGGTAAACCTGTTTTGAGTACTGCTGAATTTAATCAAGTTAAAAAAGGTGCTATTCTGATTAATGCCTCCCGCGGCGGAACTGTCGATGAAGAGGCCATGCTAGCTGCATTAGAATCTGGTAACCTATCCGCTGCAGGTTTAGATGTTTTTGAAAATGAGCCAACACCCAAGAAAGAGATTTTACAACACCCTAAAATCTCACTAACACCGCATATTGGTGCATCTACCGGTGAAGCTCAACGAAATATCGGAATGGAACTAGCAGAGAAAATTACTGCAGCACTAAGCTGATATAATTAGGATATCCATTGAAAAAGTCGTCTACTACATTTGTGGTAGACGACTTTTTCTTTTTGTAAAAAATTAAAAATCGATCAACTCAATCTTAAATGCTAAGGGTGCATTCCCAGGAATTACACCGCCAGCGCCATTAGGACCATATGCGAGTCCGGAAGGAATCCAAAACGTTCCTTTCCCTCCTTTTTTTAACAATAAGACGGCTTCTTGCCAACCAGGGATTACCTGATGAAGTCCAAAAGTAATCGGCTCACCCCGAGCAATAGAAGAATCAAACACTTTTCCATTTAACAAACTACCTTCATAATGTACTTTTACCTGAGCCCCTGCATTAGGGTGTTCTCCAGAGCCGGGTGTTTCAATGGAATAATAAATACCCGATGCGGTTTTCTGAACATCTATGCCTTTATCAGCTAAGTGAGTACTAATCGCTGTATCATCAATGTCCTTTTGTCGATCTACGGCTTCAATTGGATCTATATAATCAATCAACTCAATATCAAATACTAGCGGGGAATTTGGGGGTATATCAGTACCGGCACCACGGGTACCGTAACCTAGATCCGAAGGAATAAGAAATTTACCTTTACCCCCCTTTTTCATTAGTTTAATGGCTTCCTGCCACCCAGGAATTACTCGACCCAATTGGAAATCTAAAGGAGTACCTCGGTCAACAGAAGAATCAAATTTTTTTCCATTTAACAACGTTCCAGTATAATGAGCAGTAATTTTATCCCGGTCAGTAGGGAAACGTTCTCCTACCCCAGGAGACTCAATAATATACATCAAACCAGATTCTGTTATTTCTACATCTAATTCTTTTTCGATTGCATATTTTATGAGTTCATTTTTATCTTTAAGAGCTTGGGTATCCGGTTTTTCAACCATCATTGCCGTTAGCCTTTTTTCCAGCTTGGGTGTACAAGCCATTAGTACGCTAAATAAAGTCATAGATATTAAAATTTTTCTCATGATTAATAGTTGGTGACTAAAAATTCACCTAGTTTTATTGTACTTTAATTAATTCAATTTCAAACTGTAGAACCGTATTTGGAGGAATTAGTTCTCCTATTCCGTTTTCACCATATGCCAAACGTGATGGTAATAAAAATATTCCCTTCCCCCCTGGCTTGAGCATTTTGATGGCCTGCCTCCATCCAGGGATTACTTCTGACAATCGAAATTGCTGTGGTTTACCACGACTATAGGAGGAATCGAAAATAGATCCGTCTAATCTACGACCAACGTAGTGCGCTTCTACGGTAGAAGATGCCTTAGGCAAGCTACCTTTACCTGGTTGTAAAATTTGAAAATACATCCCAGAAGCGGAACGTTCTACATTCAATAAATTTTCAATGGCGTAATTAAGTATTAAGTTCTGCTCTTTTTGATCTCGAGTCTGGGGTTGAATAATTAGTTCATTAGACAGACGCAGCAATATCTCATCTTCATTTTGCGAATTCGTACTTGTTGAAGACCAAACCCCGCCTTGCTCCGGTGGTCCACAACTAGATAAACATAGAAAAACAATCAAGACTACAGCAACCCTTAACATAGTAAATTCCTTATTTGGGCCCAAAAATAAAGATTATCCATTTAATGGTCCTATCCTTTTGGTATAGAATTTGAAAATTCAAGAGATAGTATTATAAAGTTCAGAATTCTTCCCTTTAGAATTACTCCCTCTAGTGATTCTCACTTCCCTCCTTACAAACTAATACTTTCCTCCCGTTAAAAAATTTGGCAATCCATGTTCTTCCCTTTCCAGTGGAGAAAAAAGGAAATTCATAACCATGAAAAGAAATCTACACTACTTTCTATTGTTAGTCGTGTGTCAATTACTGTCCGTACTGGGCCACACTCAGGATATACACTTTTCCCATATCCATGCCTCTCCGACATATATTAATCCTGGTATGAATGGATTGTTTAATGGCAGTTTCCGTTTTATTGGTAATGTGCGATCGCAGTGGCAAAGTGTTACCAAGGGATATAAAACCGTTGCTGGTTCTGTTGACGGCGTGATTCACAGTGTTGGTCACAATGATGTAATTGGAGCTGGCATTCAGCTTTATAGTGATAAAGCTGGTGATCTCGATTTTACATCCCAAAGTGTAGCGGGTAATCTTTCATTTATTAAGGCTCTAGACAGTCGCGGTGATCATTTCATCTCATTTGGAATGCAGGGAGCAATGCTATCCAATAGTGTCGATTTTTCAAAAATAGTTGCTTTTGATAGTGAGCCTGATATTCTAAACGATGCCTCTAACCGAATCAGCTATTTTGACTTTTCTGCTGGGCTAGCCTGGTCCTATGCTATAAATCCATATAATTATTTCCACTTAGGAGTTGCCATGTGGCATCTAAATGAATCTGATGTTTCCTTTCTTAATAATAATAATCTTGATAAAAGTTTTAATCTCTATCGCAGAATAGTCATTCATGGCGGAGGCGACTTTCAGGTCGGGAGAAAATCATTTTTAAAACCTACTTTCATTTATTTGGATCAAGGGCCTCACAGAGAGATTACCTTTGGTACCTTTTGGAAATATAAAACACTAAAATACTACAATGATAGCCGAGGAACTTCTCTCTACCTAGGTGCTTGGATACGAACAAATTTGCAAAAAAATGTAAAAAATTTGGATGCACTTGTTGCGGCAATTCGCTTAGATTATAAGGATACTTTTTTCACCTTTACTTTTGACATTAACTTATCAAGTTTAACTCAGGTTAGTCAAGGGAGAGGAGGACCAGAATTTTCCGTTGTAAAAATCATTGATATTAAAAGAACACGCAGAACAAACAAAGTAAGATGTCCAGATTTTTAATAACGGTTTAACAGTAGTATCCGATGAGCCCATTCAGCATATTAAGACCGCTGAGTGGGTTTTTTTATTTTCTACTTTTATAACTCTAATAATATATGATAAAGTTGGGATATAACGTCATATATATATTAAATATTTAAACATGTATTCTTTCCTTTCATTTTCTCTCTTTTTTAAAATTCTCTTGGTATACCTTTTGTTTATCCACCACATGTAACACCTTCCCCCAGGGATTACCCAAAAGCAGACTTACGCTGTAAGTTATACCCACACAAGACAACTATATTAAATCGGATACATTATGAGTGTTAAAACTACACCTAAGAGTTTGCTATTGCTGCTCTTATCTCTTTTTTCTTCCATGCCTATTTTTGGACAATTCCATTTTGAAGGATTGAGCTTTAAAGGCCAGGGACAAGCATTAATGCAAAGTCTCTCTTCTGCAGATATGAGCCCGGATGGTCAACATATCTATGTAACTAGTTATGGGCAAAATGCAGTCAATGTATTTTCCAGAAATTCAACTACCGGAAAACTAACCTTTGTCCAAGCACCTACAAATGGTGAAAGTAAGGTTGAAGGTCTTGGTGGTGCTTATTCTACTCTTGTTAGCCCGGATGGCCGCCATGTATATGTAGCTGGCTCTACCGATAATGCGGTGAGTGTTTTTTCCAGAGACAAAACAAGCGGCCAACTAAGTATAGAAAAAACCTACCGGCAAGGCGTAAATGGCATTAATGGCTTAGAAGGTGCTTACCATATGGATTTTAGTCCGGATGGCAATTATCTTTACGTCGTTGGAAGTACCTATAGTACTCTTGTAGTATTTGAAAGAAATGTAAATACGGGGGAGCTTACTTATAAAGAAATGTTTCAGGATGGCATTAACAGCATCGACAATATGTCTTTGCCAGTTTGTGTGCTTGTCAGTACGGACGGGTCCAGTGTTTATGTTGCTGGCTTTGGCGATAACGCCATTGCGATTTTTTCTCGTAATTCATCAACTGGATTATTGACTTATCAAGGTGGTATATCTACAACTGAGGTACCTGAGATAAAAGGCCCTTCTCTAATGAGTATGAGCCCCGATGGCAGTAAAATTTATATTTCCGGTTCCAGTAATAATAGTCTAGTTGTTATGGATAGGAATGCTAACACTAGCTCATTAACTAATCCTGTTGCTTTCACAGATGGCGTAGGAGGAGTCGATGGGCTTAATGGCGTGCTTTCTATTATTACAAGTACTAACGGGGATTATGTCTATGGTCTTGGAGCCAATGAAGATGCAATTGCTATATTCTCTAACAATAATGGTACACTAACTTATCAAGGAAAAATTGAAAATGGTGTTAACAGTGTTTCTGGCCTTGAGTATCCAGTATACTTTGTAGCTAGTCCAGACAATGAACACATCTATGCAGCAAGTGCCTTGTCAGATGCAGTTGTTGGGTTTGATATTAATTCCATTGGAACTCACCTGACCTATAATGCTAGCATTACTTCAGACCCCAATTCAGTAACTGGCCTTGGTGATGCAAAAGCAGTTGCTACCAGTCCCGATGGGCGACATGTTTACGCTGTAGGATATAGCGACGATGCGTTAGTGGCTTTTTCTCGAAATGCAAAAAGTGGGTTAATGCAATACATCGAGCATCATAAAAACCGTGTAAACGGAGTTACGGGTTTAAATGGTGCTACAGATGTAAAAATTAGCGCAGATGGCAAGCATGTTTATGTAGCTAGTTTGTTTGACAACTCAATTGTAGTCTTCAGCAGAAATGCAAATACTGGTACTTTAACTTTCCAAAACCAATATAAAGATAACTTTCCTCAGGGCAGTAATACTATTGATGGATTGGCCGGAGCAAATGCAATTACCCTTAGCAATGACGGAAAACACATTTATGTTACAAGTTTTTACGAAAGTGCTATAGCGGTATTTAGTCGTGATGAAAACACCAATGAGCTTACTTATTTGCAGGCACTAAAAGATGGAAGTAACGGCATTGATGGCCTCACACGCGCCAGAGGAATTAGTATCAGTGGAGATGGCAAACATGTATATGCCGCAGGTAGTATTGATAATGCAATTTCAATTTTTAGCCGGAATACCGTAACTGGTTTATTAACTTATGTTAACCGAGTTAAGAATAACCTAAGTGGAGTTAGTGGTCTGGGAGGAGTATATGACGTAGTTGTTTCTCCCGACGGGCAATTTGTTTTTGCCGCTGGACCTAATGATGACGCAATTGTTACATTTAGCCGTAATAGTGCTTCGGGTATGTTATCTTTCTCTGGTAAAGTTATTAATGGCATTGATGGTGTGGGTGGTTTGGATCGCGTGAAGCAACTTGCTATCAATCCGTCAGGAGATCGTTTGTACTCCAGCAGTGATATTGAAAATGCAATTTCTGTTTTTAATATTAATAGTAGTAGTGGTCTATTAAGCTTTGAAACGATGGCTATTAATAATCAAAATAAAGTAAGTGGGTTAGATGGAGCCTTCGGAATGGCCATCTCACCTGACGGCATGTTCATTTATGGAACGGGAGATGAAAGTAATGCAGTTGTCGTATTTAGTTGTACTACGTTACAAAACCAGGAAGAAACAATATGTGAGGGTTCAGGCCTTACTGTTGGTAACAAAATCCATACAGAAACTGGTGTTTATGTTGATACGATCATCAGTGGTAATTGTCGAACAGTTATCACAACTGATCTTACGGTTCCTCAAAAGAATCACAATTTATCTGCTGAAATTTGCAGTGGAGGTATTTACAATTTTGGTGGAACGCTATATAACACATCGGGTACCTATGAAAAAACTTTTTCGAGCCTTTTGACAGGATGTGATAGCGTAGTCTCTCTAAATTTAACTGTAGTTAACACTTATTCTACAACTACTATAGATAAGCAAATCTGTAAAGGGGAAACCTTTGTCTTGGGTTCTACTACTTACAACAGTTCAGGAACATACGAAGCTACATTTATCGCCCAGCAAGGTTGTGATAGTACTGTGGTTGTTAATTTGGAGGTGCTTTCAACAGAGCCAACTGTAATTAACGAATTCATTTGCCCGGGAGAGTTTTACACTTATGGCAATCGAAATTATATCTACGAAGATACCTATACAGTACCATCGGCTTCACCAAATGAATGTAATAGCGATGTGATTTTGAACCTAATTGTTGTAGATGGAAACGAAACGATAACTGCCAATATTTGTCAAGGAGAGGTTTACGAACTTGAAGGTACTGTTTACCAGAATACTGGAAGTTATAACCAGACAGTCACAACCGACAATGGTTGTGTTATGACGCTTACACTAGATCTCACTGTCAATCAACCGAATGACATTACACTTAATAAAAGCATTTGTGAAGGAGATACTTACCTGTTCGACGGTGTCGAATACTCTGAAGCAGGCACATATAGTGCTACATTTAACAATACAAATGGGTGTGACAGTGTAGTAACAGTTAACTTAGAAGTTGTTCCCACCAGATTTGAATATGACGAAATGATATGTTTTGGAGAATCAATTACGATCGGTAATTCCACTTTCAACTCGACTGGCATTCATGAAGTAACCTTACAATCTAACTCAGGCTGTGGTGACAGTACGGTAGTTGTAACCTTGGAAGTTCAAGAAGAGATTACAACCACAATGCATCAAGAAATTTGCGAAGGTGAATCAGTTGTCATAAACAATCAAAACGTAGCAGAAAGTGGTACTTATATGGATACACTTACCGCCAGTATTGGTTGCGATAGTATTATCATTTTAGAACTAGTTGTACTACCCACTTCGGTGACTGATGTGACGGTAACAATCTGTGCAAAGGAGAATTACTACTTCAATGGTGTGTCACTCAACACAAATGGGAACTACTCTTCTTCTTATCTCAGCAACAATGGCTGTGATAGTATCATTAATCTAGAATTAATTGTACTAGAAGA
>CBDUIU010000111.1:0-9113 GCA_965367335.1 uncultured Saprospiraceae bacterium | reverse complement strand
CTGAATACCTGAAGCTACGAAAATCCAGATATAGCTCCTTTGATACTACCCAGGGAAAGGCCTTTAAAGCAGGTAAACTTACCTTGGAAGATTTATCAAAAATGGCCATGGAAAGTGGAGAACCAACTTTAACAAGCGGACGGCAGGAATTATTTGAGAATATTATTAATCAATATTTATAAGGAGTAATTTGATCTGTCCTGATGAAGTTATTATCTTGAAAAAAAGCCTTAGTAGGTGCCGATCTAAGGATTTTATCGTGCTGGTCGTAATACCCTTAGCCCGCCCCAAAAATCATAGCCCTTGCTCGTAATACTCCACAATACGCATATCTACCATAATATCCTGTGGCCTGATCTTTTGTTTCAGCACAATACCTTCTAATGTCCGACAACGACTCAGTGCAACATAGGTTTGTCCATGTTCAAAAGCACCGCGCCCCATATCAATGATCACCTTGTCAAAGGTCTTGCCCTGGCTTTTGTGTATCGTAATAGCCCAGGCCAGGCGCAAAGGTATCTGCTTATAACTGCCCACCACGTGCGTATCTATGGCATTCGGATCCTGATCGCTTAATTTGTATTTCTGGATTTCCCATTCCATTTTTTCAACTTCGATCACTTTATGTCCACCGTCCGCGGCTTCGATCTGGACTTCGACTTTATCGGGGTCCAGGTTGACAACTTTGCCAATGGTGCCATTGACAAATCGCTTTTGCGGATCATTTTTAACAAACATTACTTGTGATCCTAACTTCAGATTTAAGATGGCATCAGTGGGATAGAGGCGGGGCTGAAAGTCACCGGTGATCGTTGCCGTATAGCTTACGGCCGGATATTCAATTTTCCGGAGCGCTCGTTCGTTGATCGAATTAACAATAGCATTACGGGTAGATAAAGTGATATAGAATTCCTGACTTTCAAATTCTGGATCATAGCGTTCATTCAGATCTTCCAGGTCATCATAATCAATATGATTCAATCGGACAGCTTCCAGCAATCGCAGAAAGTGCCGGGACTCCTGCCGGTAAGATTTACGCAATTCCAGCGTTTCGAGTTCAAAGCCATCTTCAAATACTTGTGCGGAAAAAAAATAGGGTGTTTCGTAAAACCCACTGAAAAGCTGCTTTTCTGCTTCGCTGGCAACAACGGGTGGTAACTGAAAAAGATCTCCGAAAAATACTACCTGGACACCACCAAAGGGCGCCGGATTTTCTCGGTTTTTTCGAAGAAAAATATCTACGTTATCCAACAAGTCTGCCCGGACCATTGAGATTTCATCAATGATCAATATGTCTATTTTTTGATATAATCGCCTATACTTAGGATTGAGCCGTTTGATCTCGTCTCGTTGCAAGGGCTTGGCCGGCAATCGAAAAAAGGAATGGATGGTCTGCCCGCCTACATTCAAAGCCGCTACTCCGGTCGGAGCCAGCACGACACACTTTTTATGGGTGGTATTCCGAAAAAGCTTTAGCAATGTGGATTTTCCGGTACCTGCTCTACCGGTGATGAAAAGGTTCTTCCGCTTTTTTTCCAACAAATCCAATGCATACTGAAAATCTGCATTGAGTTCCAATGGTTCTTTATCAATCATTGCGGAAAGATAAAGAAAAAAGAATCGAAGCGTATCAGCTGCCGACATATTTATCCAAGATCCGGCGAACACTGGCCACGTAACTATAGCCAAACAGATTTACATGCGCTAATAAATAGTACAGCTGATAAATTTCCATCCTTTCGTGGAAGCCAGGAGCTAGCGGATAGGCTTCTTCATAAGCCGAATAGAAAGCTGGATCAAAGCCACCAAATAAGCGGGACATCGCCAAATCCATTTCCCGATGGGCAAAACTGATAGCTGGGTCAATTAGTATGGCTTGTTGATCTTTGTTACAAAGAAAATTGCCACTCCAGAGGTCGCCGTGGGTGAGCGCCGGAGGTTCGTCCGGGCACAGTTCACCCAAAAGGGATTCGAGTTGCTGTGCCTGATCTAGGTCACTTTCTGTTAACAAACCTTTTTCAATCGCCAGGTGAATTTGAGGCGCTAAGCGACTATTAAAATAAAATTCGCTCCACTCATAGGCATAATGGTTGGACTGAGGAATGGAGCCAATGAAGTTATCATGGTCCAATCCGAACTCATCAGAAAAGGTTTGATGTAGGCGAGCCAGTTGATGGCCAAAGCTTTCCCAGAAATCAGAAGTAGGAGGGGAGGGCGAAATATATTCCAGCACTAAAAATGCGGTTTGATCCACTTCTCCCTGGGTAATCACTTTAGGAGTGTTTTTCCAAAAACGCGACAACATCTCCAGTCCTGCAGCTTCTGTTCGGAGCATCTGGCCTGCCAGGGCGGAATCATTAAGCTTTAAAAAGAGCGATTGCCCATCAGCACTTTGTAGCTGATGGGCTTCATTTATATCTCCACCGCTTACCGGTTGATGAGCTATCACCTCAGCACCTAGTTCGGCGGTAATTTTTTCTAAAATTGATGTGGTAATCAAAGCCTGTTTTTATTGATTAGATCTAATAAGTCATCCCGGTAATTTTTGCCAACGGGTAAGTGCTTGGCTTGATTTTTTTCGATAACTTCTACCATATTGCCAATAACCGCCTGGATCTTGTCCACATTGACAATATAGGAGCGATGAATTCGACGGAAGGTGTTCGAGGGCATCTTTACTTCCAGGCTTTTCATCGTCTGCAGGGTTATGACTCTTCCCGTATTGGTACGAATGATCACATAATCTTTTAACCCTTCGATGTAGATAATATCATCATATTTGACCTTCACCAACTTTTTATCCGCTTTGACAAAGATGAAGTTAGGGTCATCGTTACCACTGGATTGGGCTGCAGAAGGCTCAGGGTGTAGTAAAGCATGTTGCTCACTGGCTTTATTTACTGCTTTCATAAAACGATCGAGAGAGATAGGCTTCAGGAGGTAATCTACGGCATTGAGCTCAAACCCTTCGATAGCATAGTTGGCATAAGCGGTGGTAAAAATAACCAAAGGTGGCTTAGTCAAAGTTTTCAAAAAGTCGATCCCAGTTAGTTGCGGCATCTGGATATCCAGAAACATGAGATCAACGTCATGTGTCTGAAGAGCTTCATTTGCTTCTAGTGCATTAGAACACTTTGCTAAGAGGTTGACTTCATTGATCTGATTGATGTAAGTTTCCAAAACATCTAAGGCCAAGGGTTCGTCGTCAACAATTATTGCATTCATCATAGTTGTTAGTGGTTTGCGTTTTGAAAGGTTGCATTTACTTCTTGACCGTAGAAAAAAGAATAAGGCAACATGTGATTAATTAATTTTAATTAGGATAAACGGACTGGACGGCTCTTACAAATCGATTTCCAGTTCTACAGCGTAAGTTTTTGGATTATCAAAAATCTCTAAATGATGTTGGTTTGGATAGATTAAATTTAATCGGCGACGGACGTTTACCAGGCCGATACCTCCAGAGCGCTTATGGTTTTGTAAAGGAAGCGCATCTGCTTTGCTGTTCTCAATAAATAGTTTGACTTTTTTATCCTCAATATTCAAAATGATATGTACAAACCCTTTGGATAGGTGGTTATTGAGTCCATGTTTAAAACTATTTTCCAAAAAAGGTATAAACATCAGCGGTGCAATTCGTTGGTCACCTACATGACCTTTCACCTCAAATGAAATCTCTACATTTTTACCTTGCCGCAGTTTTTCCAGGTCCAAATAATTGCGAATATAGTTGACTTCTTTGTTCAGCAACACCCTTCTTTCGTTACATTCATACAGCATATATCTCATCATCTCAGAAAGCTTGATGACAATTTCCGGCGCTTTGTCAGACTTCTTTAGCGTTAACGCATAGAGGTTGTTCAGCGTGTTGAAGAGAAAATGCGGATTGATCTGAGATTTGAGAAAGCGAAGCTCGGATTGCATGGTTTGCGTCTGCAGTTCTTTACGATCTCGCTGATATTTCGCCCAATCTGAGATGATCTTAACAACCGTAGCAGACCCGGCAAACAAAAAATTCGAGATGAAAAACAAGTACTGATCGTTTATCACCTGTGCCTGGATGGCTGGAAAATACGAATATAGTAAGAAAAAGACAAAGATCTTGATAGGAGTAATGATGATGACAGAAAAGATCAGGAGGACACAATAGTAGAGAAATTTTTTCTCCGTCAGATAATTTGGGATAAGGTATAGCGTATTGAAATACACAATCAAGGCATAAAATAATATGCTAATTCCCTCCACTACCAGGGTAAAGGTGAAAGATTGTCCATTATCTCGATCCAAATAGACCAAGGTGAGGTACAAGGATATCCAAAAAAGAGAATGGTAGACAATCCGGGTTGTCAGCAGTCCATAAATTTTGGAAAGCAGGCTTTTACTTGCGACGCTATTCATTGTGGCACTTGCTTGGCTCATTCTGATGGTGCTGTTCTCTATCCTCATAAAGGCAAGAAACAAGCTTAGCGACGAATAAAGAAACATTTTAGATGAAATGCAACTTTTTTTCTTTGTACTTTTGCGGCGGTATAAAAAAAATAGGTTTTAAGGAAGAAAAATGGAAATTGACGAAGTGATTTGCTCATTTATCGAATCGGCACTATTTCGACCTTCATTTTAGCCCCACAGAACTATTTCCTTCGGAATCTATTTATTATCATATCATAACAATTGTTATCAATAATGGTATATCTGACAAGAAGAGAACGGTTTAATGCTGCTCATAAGCTGTGGGTAGACGGATGGAGTGAAGAAAAAAACATTGCCGTTTTTGGAAAATGTGCCAATAAGAACTGGCATGGCCATAATTATGAACTATTCGTAACGGTCAAAGGACAGCCGGATCCGGTTACCGGATTCATCATGGATGTCAAAAAACTGGGGGATTTGATAAAGGAGAAAATCATTAATAAGGTGGATCATTCTAATTTGAACCTCGATATAGATTTTTTACCGAAAAACAACCAGCCGACAACAGAGAATCTGGTTATCTATTTTTGGAAAGAATTAGCACCACATATTACCGAATGTCAATTACATAGTATTCGACTTCACGAAACCGAAAACATCTATGCAGAATATTTTGGCGAGGAATAATTCCTTTTGTGCGTTCAGCAACCTTCGGAGGAGTGCCTTGTTGTATTTTGGGATACAGAAATAGCTAATTCATGCTACATTTTCCCTATTATTGGCATCTTAAACCTTGCTTATGTCTTACGAACTGGAAAACAAATACGATAAACACGTAACGGAACCGCTAAAGGATAATTATTCTGAGATCATTAAAGGCATCGGTGAGGATTCAATGCGCGAGGGCTTACTGAAAACTCCGGAGCGCGCCGCAAAAGCCATGCAATATCTTACACATGGGTACAACCTAAATGCGGAAGAAATTCTTCGTTCGGCTATGTTCAAAGAGGATTATAGCGAGATGGTGATCGTAAAAAGCATTGAGTTGTATTCGCTTTGTGAACACCACTTATTACCTTTTTTCGGAAAAGCCCATGTAGCTTATATTCCCAATGGCCATATTGTAGGATTAAGTAAAATCCCACGAATTATCGATGTATTTGCCCGGCGTTTGCAAGTTCAGGAAAGGTTGACGGATCAGATTCTGCATTGTATCCAGGATACACTTAATCCGCTGGGCGTAGCGGTCGTTATTGAAGCGCAACATCTGTGTATGATGATGCGGGGGGTCTCCAAACAGAATTCGGTAACCACCACTTCTGCTTTTACCGGAGAGTTCCAAAAAGTAGAGACGCGTTCGGAATTTTTAAATCTAATTGGAACCAGGTTATATTAATCCTGATTCAAAACAAAATACGATTGATGAAATTCAATTTTCATGGATCAACCATCTTTAATCAACTTTATTTTTTCAAATGCAAGCATATTTATTTCCAGGACAAGGGGCTCAATTCGAAGGTATGGGCCAGGAACTATACAACAGCAATGAACAAGCAAAAGCCTTGTTCGAACAAGCCAATGACATTCTTGGCTTTCGCATCACCGACATCATGTTCAAAGGGACAGCGGAAGAGCTGAAACAAACAAAAGTCACCCAACCGGCTATCTTTCTGGATAGTGTGATCAAAGCTAAAATTGCCGGTGATGATTTTCGCCCGGATGCCGTAGCCGGCCATTCTCTTGGCGAGTTTTCGGCTTTAGTTGCCAGCGGTGCCATGTCTTTTGAAGATGGCCTGACCTTGGTACATAAAAGAGCTTTGGCGATGCAAAAGGCGTGTGAGGAAGTAGAATCAACCATGGCAGCCATTGTTGGACTGGACGATGAGGTAATTGAAAAGATCTGTGCTGATATCGACGAAATCGTGGTCCCTGCTAACTATAATTCTCCTGGGCAATTAGTCATTTCCGGCTCGATTCCGGGAATTAATCAGGCGGTAAAAGCGTTAACAGATGCAGGGGCACGTAGAGCAATTGTTTTAGCAGTAGGTGGCGCTTTTCATTCTCCCTTGATGCAACCGGCAGAAGCCGAACTTCAGGCTGCCATTGAGACGACAGCATTTCATACGCCCAGCTGCCCCATATACCAAAACGTAACTGCTGCGCCGGAAACGGATCCTGAGATCATTAAACAAAACCTGATCAAACAATTGACGGCACCGGTAAAATGGACGCAAAGTGTGCAACGAATGATCGAAGATGGCGTTGAATCTTTTGTAGAAGTAGGCGGTAGTGGTAAAGTGTTAAGCGGTTTAGTGCGACGGATTAATCGCGCCATCCCGGCTTCAGCTTTGTAGGCATTCTTATGATATTAAACCGAAAATCATCAGATTGCCTGATAGCAATAGAACCTATATAATCAAGATATAATGAATCTCACGAAAGGAAAAATACTCTTATCTGAACCTTTTATGGTCGACAATAACTTTAAGCGTTCAGCTGTATTGTTAGTTGATCATGAAGTAGATGGTAGTGTAGGCTATATTTTGAATAAAAAATTAGATGTCCGCCTCAATGATATTTTGGCCAATTTCCCGGATTTAGATATGCCGGTATATTATGGTGGGCCAGTGCAGCAGGATTCAATCCATTATATCCATAACATCGGAGAACTCCTGGACAATAGCAAACAGGTCGCGAACGGTGTTTACTGGGGTGGGGATTTTGAAAAACTAAAATTCCTCGTGCAGTCTGAATTGGTAAAGCCGCACAACATTCGATTCTTTGTGGGCTACTCGGGTTGGTCGGAAGGGCAGTTGGAAGAAGAAATGGAACTCGGTTCCTGGCTCCTGGCAGACTTGCATGCTAACTATGTGTTCAAAGAAAATCCGGAAGAACTTTGGCGTTCGATTATGGAGCGTAAAGGAACCAACTATGAAGTGATTGCACAGTTGCCCGACGGCTCTTTCATGAATTAAGTGCTGACCGGGATGCTTGTTTTTTTATAATTGTAAAACAAGTTCCTTTCTAAAGATTCAACTACTTTACGTAAAACGCTCTTTTAATTATCAACAAACCTTTCTCAATAATTCCATGATTTCAGCTACGAATATTTATGTACAATACGGTGATCGAATTCTCCTGGATCACGTCAATGTGGTTATTATGCCATCAGATAAAGTTGGTTTAGTCGGACGGAACGGAGCTGGAAAATCTACTTTTCTTAAAATCATCGCTAAGCATATCAATCCGGATAAAGGCGATATTACCCGGCCATCCGAAAGTACTTTGGGTTTTCTCCATCAGGAAATGGAACTACCAAAGGGTAAGACCGTCATGGAAGAAACTTTGACGGCATTTGAGGATTTGAAGAAAATGGAGCAGCGCTTAAGTTTTTTAGAAAAAGAAGTTGGAGAGCGGAAGGATTATGAAAGTGATGCCTATGCTAAAATAATCGAAGAGTTATCTGATCTGAGTGAGCGGTTTCACATGTTAGGTGGAGGAACCATGTTAGCTGATGCAGAGAAAATATTGAAAGGCCTGGGATTCAAGTCTACGGACATGGAACGCCTGACCGATGAATTTTCCGGAGGATGGCAGATGCGAATTGAATTAGCAAAAATGTTGTTACGACGTCCTGATTATTTGCTGCTTGATGAGCCAACGAACCACCTGGATATTGAATCTATTATCTGGCTGGAGAGCTGGTTGCAAAACTATAGCGGTGCAGTGATCGTCATTTCTCACGATAAAGAATTTTTGGATAATGTGACCAAACGGACCATTGAGATTGAGCTTGGAAACATATATGATTACAAGGCAGCCTATTCAAAATACATTGAGCTGAGAGCAGAACGCAGAGGAAAATTACAAGCTACCTTTGAAAATCAGCAAAAAGTGATCGCCCAAAAAGAAAGAACCATCAATCGTTTTATGGCGAAAGCTACCAAAACTAAAATGGCCCAGTCAATGAAAAAGCAGCTGGATAAGATGGACCGGGTTGAAATCGATGCAGAAGACACCGCTGCTATGCGGATCAAATTTCCTCCGGCACCGCGTACCGGCGAAATTGTAATCGAAGCTAAAAAGCTAAGTAAGCAGTATGGGGATCTTAAGGTTTTGGAAAAAATCAATCTTAAGTTGGATCGGGGAGACCGGGTGGCTTTTGTCGGACAAAACGGTCAAGGAAAAACTACGCTTGCCAAAATGTTGGTGAATCAGCTGGCTCCAACCGGCGGAGAAATTAAGCTAGGGCATAATGTAGAGATTGGTTACTATGCTCAAAATCAGGCTCAGGCACTGAATTCTAAGCAGACCTTACTTGAAGTAATGGAAGATGCTGCTCCTCCTGAAATGCGTACCCGTCTTAGAAATATCCTTGGCGCTTTCCTCTTTAGCGGAGAAGATGCTGAGAAAAAGGTGTCCGTCCTTTCTGGTGGAGAAAGGGCTCGACTAGCATTGGCTTGTCTGTTGCTTCGTCCTATCAATTTATTGGTACTCGATGAGCCGACGAACCACCTCGACATGATATCTAAAGATGTACTTAAACAAGCCATTCAGGAATTTGATGGTACTTTAATCGTCGTTTCTCACGACCGGGATTTTCTTAAGTCTTTGACCTCCAGGGTTGTTGAGTTTCGGGATAAAAAATTATTCAATTATATCGGTGACGTAAATGCCTTTTTGGAAAAACGAAAATTGGATAA
>CBDUIU010000110.1:0-9165 GCA_965367335.1 uncultured Saprospiraceae bacterium | reverse complement strand
AACCGGAAGTCCCTGCCTGCCGAAAACGGCAGTTCAGGCAGGTTGCTGTTCGAGCAGCTAGCCCTTAAAATCTTGAAAATCAGCTGTCAAATTTAAAGCCTGTTTACGATGTTGAATCAGAACCTTGAGACAGGAGCCCTGGTGGGGTAATGTAGGTGGAAAGTTGGGTCGGTTGTATAACAATCACCTTACGGTGGGTGGGGCCCTCCCGCTGTGTCCGCCGCCGCCTCCACACCGGGAGCAAAACCGTTCACACATAGTCCTTCCAGCTTCTCAAACATCACTTCATTTAAAAATGCCTGAGAAATTTTTACGTGCCGCTAACACGAATGTTTTCATGGGTACCATCGGTTTGCTTTAAAAGCCCTAATGACTACTTAACAAACCTAACATGAAAACACTTTTCAATATCAGCTGAATACTGAAAGCGCATGAAGCTGCTTTGAAATGAATCAACTTCAAAAACCAAAACCAATTTTAGATACAAGTAGCCCGCCTATTAAGATGAACTAAGAACTCGTTTAGTATTTACCGGCCTAATCAGGTTAAGCCTCGAAAATAGACTACTTGCAATTAAGATAAGTCAAAGATAAGTAAATGTTTGTCAAAAACAAATTAATTGTTGTTTTTTTAATCCTGCTCAACTTTCTTATTTTTACCCCATGCTTGAATTTCCAAAAAAATCCACTCCAAAGGAGGAACTCCTAAATCAGATGCGCGCTTTTAAAGCTGATGACGCACAGTGGCAAAAAGGTCGTACTTTCTCTTATGTTTATTTCGCCGGAGATGAAATACTTGATACGGTGAAAGCAGCTTATCATTTATATTTCTCCGAGAATGCGCTGAACCCTTCTGCTTTTCCTAGCCTACGGAAATTGGAAACTGAGGTAATCGCCATGTGCGCCAGCCTTTTTCATGGGGATGAACTTACTACGGGCACCATGACTTCTGGTGGCACGGAGAGCATCCTGATGGCGGTTAAAACGGCACGGGCCTGGGCCAAGGCCAATAAGCCAACAATTGTCCGGCCTGAAATCATTTTACCAGCAACGGCGCATCCGGCCTTTCACAAGGCAGCCTATTATTTTGAGCTTGCAGTAAAGGTGATTCCGGTTGGAACGGATTATCGGGTGAGCGCAGCTGATATGGAAAAAGCGATTGGATCTAACACTGTGATGTTAGTGGCTTCAGCACCTTCTTATCCTCAGGGTGTCATGGACCCGGTGGGAGATGTAGCAGCGCTGGCAAAACGTCATCAATTGCTTTGTCATGTGGACGCTTGTGTCGGAGGTTTTATGTTACCTTTTTTAAAGGAAGCGGGATATCCTATCCCCGATTTTGATTTTTCTGTGGATGGCGTTACCAGTATCTCCGCTGATATCCACAAGTATGGTTACGCTGCCAAAGGGGCAAGTGTGGTGATGTATAAAAATGCTGAGTTACGAAAACATCAGTTTTATGTGTACACCGACTGGTCCGGCGGAATTTACGGCTCGCCCAGCATGACAGGAACCCGTCCTGGAGGAGCCATAGCTGCTGCCTGGGCGGCGCTGCATCACATTGGTTGGGAAGGCTATGTAAGCTTGGCTAAACAAACAAAAGAGACGACTGATTACTTGCGGCATGAGGTAGCAAAAATTGAGGGGATCAAAGTGTTGGGCAATCCGGATATGACCATCTTCGCCATAGCATCTGATGAGTTTGATATTTATGAAGTAGGGGATGAATTGGGCATTATGGGTTGGTGGATTGATCGGCAACAAACACCGGCAAGCCTGCACTGTACCATCACGCCGGCCATTGCAGCTACCAAGGATGATTTTCTTCATGACCTGAAGAAAGCCGTTGGAAAAGCAAAGCGAATGAGCGTGAATAAACTAGCTAAAACAATGCAATTGCAAATTGTCAGGGGCCTGACTAAGGTGTTGCCTAAAAAATGGATGGACCGTTTTCAAAAGTTAGCGACTAAATATGCCAAAGTGGGTGGCAAAAGATCTGCGGCTATGTATGGGATGATGGGGGAGTTAAAGGAAACCGGGAATTTAGAGGAAGTCGTTAAAGGGTTTTTAGATAAATTGTTTAGCCGTTGATTTGAAGTTTTTTACCGAAGGTATTTATAAGGTGACAACTACTGCATCCGGTTTCAATAGTTTTAGTCTTTAGATTTGAAAAAATATACCAGCTTTGTGTGAAAACTTATAGGATTATAATGATATTTTTTACCACTTTGAATGAGTCCTTTAGTTGGTGACTCGGTGGGGTCAAAAATATTGATCAATTCTTTACTTAAGCCAAGGTATAATTGCAGCCGATTGAAAAAGGGATAGCGGGCACCTGCTTGCAATCCAACATTAAAATTGCGAATACCTTTACCTGAATCGTCGATTTGCCAATAATCTAAGGCGTCGCAATCAAAGGCTTCTTCTATTGTTAAGTCACGCGAATGAGGTGTTTCCTCTTTTACCCGATTTCTGACAGGAAATGAAAAATAAGTACCCAAGCTATAACTCATTTGATTGCGCAGTGAATATTCCAGCACGATAGGAATCTGCAAGTCTAATAGCCTGTGTATTAAGTAATTATTGTTTGTGTTTCTGGGGAAACTGACATAGTTTTCACAAAAATTATCTGCTAAAATTAAAGCTTTACTGGTTATTGATTCTTCACTTGTAGTGATCAAAAAACTCAATCGCTCATTTTGAAAAGCGATATATCGATAGCTCAATCGAATGCCGGATATCCATTGAAAATTGTTACCGAGAACTTTAGTGTATTCAAGGCCTGCTTGTACACCAGATTGAGAAAGCATATAATATTTGTAAATGCTATTTCTATTGTTTTGTATAACCTGATACGTTTCGGATGTTACAGGAATTAAGGACCGCCACACGTCTACATCAGTAAATGTTTCACTTAACATATCATCGTAAAATCCTCCCAAATAAATGGAAACGTAACCCTTCTTCTGTGCTAGCAGATTAGTGTTAGTAAAGGATAAAAAGCAAATAGTAAGAAAGAAATACTTAATCATTTCCATTGTTCTGCATTTCAGAAAAAATTAGTACCTGATTGCATTTTCAATGCCTTTGCTATTAACCCTCGGCTACCTTTTTAGAAAACGAGTAATTCACACCCAAATAAATACTTGTTGGCTTAACCTGAGCTTTAGGAGGTGAATTTATAAAGCCGGCATTTCTATTGTTGGGGTTGGAAATTAGATTTTGAATTATTTTTTGTACACCCAAGCTAATGTGTAGTCTTGGCAGAATAGTATATGCTATTCCTCCCTGTAAACCAACGGTAAGATTGCTAAAGCCATTTCCGGAAGTATCGTGTTGATTTACCCTTCCTGTATAACAAACTGTTTCATTTCCTTCTTCTTTCATCTCAAAAGTAAATACCTGGCTACTGACTCTGGTATAAATAGGGGTAGAGAAAAAACCACCTGCTTCAAGCCGGATTCTTCCTTGTGATAAATGATAGTTCAAAAGGAGCGGGATCTGGAGACTTAGATGTTGATATCGCTGACCATCGTCTACCGATGTTATTGAGTTACTAATACTTTCATATCGGTCACATAATACCCCTCCGGAATTAGGTGCTGTATATTCAATTGTATCCAATATGCTAGAAGCAATCAGGGTTTGAGCAAAAGTATAATTAAGTTTGAAGTCCCGGTATTGAAGACGGATGCCGGTAGTCAAGCCAATTCCGGTCGCTTTTACAAAGTGCATGTTGGCACCAAAATGCCAGCCAGGGTTAGACTCAAAAGTATAGCTAGTTACTGTCTCATAACTATTTTCAGATCGTTCATAAGTATTCCCGGTCAACAATCGTTGGGAAGCTAATACTAGATTGGTAGTCACCTTACTGGTGGGAATAGATTCATACAGAGCACTACCGTATATCGAATATCCGGATTGAGCCGTCAAACTAATAGTTAGGAACAGAAAAAAAACTGCAAAAAGACAAGGATGGAATTTGTTATTCATGAGGCATGTAAAGGTTTTGTTAAAATTTAAACGTGATCTATATGTTTGTGTTGTTTAAAGATAAAAATTAAGATTGATATATTTTTGTTGTATGACTGCTTATATAAAAAACCCGATTGTGTGGACAACCGGGTTCTTTATATATAATTGTAAAAAATCTTGTTTGGGATTTTTTAAGGCCTATATCTCTTTTGCCAAAAATAAATAAACCGGGAAATGGTCTGAATAACCGCCCATCCAATTATCTCCGACAAAACTGCGAAATGGATAGCCTTTAAACCGACCCGTTTTCTGGGTCATGTATTTTGGGTTAAATACTTTTGATTTCAAATAGAAAAAGCCCTCATCCTTATTATCCAACAATCCCTGCGAAACAATCAGTTGATCAAATAAACTCCAGGCATCCCGCCAGGCAGTGGTCCCTAATCCTTTTTTATAAAAACTATACATGGGATTAAACAGCTCGCCTTCCTTCAATTTGTTTTGACTCTTTTTCGCTCGCAGATGTTTGATAACACTTTCATTGGTCGGGTCATCATTCAAGTCGCCCATAACAATGACCTTGGCCCTGGGGTTGATCTGATACAATGAATCTATGACTTTCCGACAGGCGATGGCCGCACGGTTCCGATTTGGTCTTGAGGCCTTTTCTCCACCGGAGCGTGATGGCCAGTGATTGACCAACACATGTAGGGTGTCGCTTTCTGCAAATACGCCGGAAACCAGAAGAATGTCTCTGGTATACGAAGAATCTTGCCGGTAAGGAATTTTCCCAATAAAAATGGGTTTGGCATCTGTAGGTTTGAAATATTTTTTCTGATATAATAAGCCAACATCTATCCCCCGATGATCACGTGAATCGAAGTGCAAGATCTGATAATCCCGGTCTTTTACTTTAGGATGTTTGACAAAGTCTTCCAAAACGTAGCGATTTTCTACCTCACATACCCCTAAAATCGCGACGCCATCCGGCGTTAATTCCGTTCCCAATTGACTGACTACATCAGCCATATGATCTAATTTTTCCTGGTAGCGTTGTGTCGTCCAAAGTTTTGAGCCTTTTGGTGTAAACTCCGTATCTCGAACATACTCCGTATCCAATGTATCGAATAGGTTTTCAAAATTGTAGAAACCCACACAGCCGACCTGGTAACTTTTATCCTGAGCAAAGAGTGAGAAGGTTAGAATAGATGACAAAAAGAAGATGGAGATAGGTTTAATCATGGAGGACATGGTTTGTATTACTATTTAATGAGACGGAAAATCGGTACGCTTGTCACTGGATCTGGGAGGATACTTGCAAAAGTAAGTATCTTCATAGGCAATTCATATAATGGGCCTGTTAAAAAATCTCGTCTAAGAACCATTGACCATCCAAGTACCCTGTGAAAACCAACGAAAACAATTCAACCACAAAACTATCACCAATTCTCGACTTCAGGAAATCTCTTTTTACAGACAAAAGCTAAGTTTAATTTAATTCTTTTCCAGAAGATTTAAGGAAACCCAATTTTTTGCCTAATTTCGCCTCTGATTACAGCCCTGCACGCAGCCATACCAGGCTAATATTCCACATCATCACACCCGGAACTGACTAATTTCTTTACCTTAATCATTGCTTTTTTATATGCAAAAACAAACTACTTATCTTAATTTTCGTCCTTTCCTTCTGCACCTTTGTTGCCTGTTATTAACCTTGCCTCTTGCTGCACAGGTTTCTAATCTAAGCGGTACTTTGAAAGATGCAGAAACGCAAGAGCCTATGGCCGGTGTGCAGGTCTTGCTGGAAGGTACGCAATTCAGCACCACTACAGACGAAACTGGATTTTTCGATCTTCAGGTAGATGGCATCGGTTTATTTGATCTGATCTTTCAGAAAAATGGGCAAGAGATTGGGTTACAGCCGGTTTCACTTTCTAATGAAACTCCTAACCAAGCTCTAGGTGCCATTGAAATTAACCTTTCGGGAAGTGCAACTTCTCAACAAGACATCGCCGATCCTATTCCGACGATCACACTCGGGGGAGATGATGGGCAAGGGAATGATGAACAGGAATATAGTGCCTTACTAACTGCTACTAATGACATTTTTCTGTCTACCTCCAGATATACTTTTGGTACACGCCGCTTCCGATTGCGAGGTTACGATTCAGAAAACACGCCTTTTTATATCAATGGAGCACCGATTAACAGCCTAGAGAATGGCCGGGTGCCGTTTTCAATTTGGTCAGGTCTGAATGATGTCACGCGTAATGGTAATGTGGTCGAAGGTAATCAGGCCGTTGATTATTCCTTTGGCGGGGTAGGAGGCGCTAATTTGGTAGATATGCGTTCTTCCAGCCAACGCCGGCAAAAACGTTTGTCCGCTTCTTTAACCAATGGCTCTTATTCTGGTCGCTTGATGGGGACTTATTCTACCGGATTATTGGAAAACGGTTGGGCTTTCTCTTTTTCTGGCTCACGTAGATGGGCTGAAGAAGGTTATGTAGACGGAACTTTCTATGATGCTTTTTCCTATTATGGCGCAGCAGAGAAAAAGATCAATGAGGAGCATAGTGTAAGCTTAATTGGATTTGGTGCTCATACCAAACGAGGTAGAAATACGGCAGCGATTCAGGAAGCCTATGATTTGACCGGTACTAATTACTATAATCCTTATTGGGGATATCAGGAAGGGAAAAAGCGGAATTCGCGGATCGCATTGCAACACCAACCGACGATCGTGTTGAACCACGACTGGAAACCCAATACAAATACGATCTTAACTACTTCCGTTGCTTATCAGTTTGGAGTAAACGGATCAACAGCCATCAACTGGTACGGCGCACGTGATCCTCGCCCAAACTATTATCGGAAATTTCCTTCTTATATTGAACGTACCGGATCAATCGAAGCAGCCAACCAGGTCGCTGAGGTATGGCAAAATGATGAAACTGCCCGCCAATTGCAATGGGCTAATTTTTACGAAGCAAACCGCGATAATCCCTACACGGTCGCAAATGCTAATGGACAGGCCGGGCAGACTGTAAGCGGAAACCGGGCAGCCTACATTCTGGAAGATCGCCATTATGATAACAAACAACTAACATTTAGCACAAATTTACAGACAGATCTTTCTGATAAAAGTCGATTAATGGGTGGCCTTTCCTGGCGCCAACAAACCGTTGAAACCTATAAGACATTAGATGACCTGATGGATGCTGATTTCTTTGTTGATATTGATCAATTTGCAGAACGTGACCTGCCGGATATGCCGGATGCAATTTATCCCAATCTCCTGGAAAAAAATCACGTTGTCAATGAGGGTGATCGCTTCGGCTATGATTATGATATAGTAGTGCAAAAAGCAGAAGCTTGGGTACAAAATACCTATAGCCTTCGCTTAGCAGATATTCACGTAGCAGCAAATGTAAGTAATACGCGCTTTTGGAGAGATAGCCGCTATCAGAATGGTATTTTCCCGGATAACTCATTAGGTAAAAGCGAGGTGGAAAATTTCACCAATTATGGATTGAAAGCAGGCTCTACCTTTAAGATTGATGGCCGTAATTATTTCATGGTCAATGGTTCCTACCGGACCCGTGCGCCGTTTGCCCGTAACTCCTTCGTAGCACCCCGTACTCGCCACCAAACGATTACGGACTTGCCCAGCGAGAAAATTTTGTCCGGGGAAGTTGCCTATTTTCTACGTTCACCAAATGTTAAAGCCAGAGCATCTGTCTACTTTACAGATTTTAGAGACCAGGTATTTACGCGCTCATTTTATCAGGATGGGATAACGACAGAAGGTGAGGCCACTTCAGGCTTTGGTAACTTGATCATGCGCGGTATTGATAAACGCCACATCGGAACAGAACTGGCTTTGGAAGTTAAGTTAGGTCCTGGCTTGACGGCACATGCTGTTGCTGGTATCGGACAATACACGTATAACTCTCGTCCAACTGCCGATTTTACCCTGGACAATACCCAACGCCCGATTGTCGTCGATGAAACGATCTATCTGAAAAACTTTTATATCGCGAACGGACCACAATCCGCATATAACCTTGGGCTGAGTTATCGCTCCCAAAAGTATTGGTCGATTTGGTTCAATGTCAGCTATTTTGATGATGTTTATATTGACCCCAGCCCACTGCGTAGAACTGAGGCGGCTGTTTGTCTGGATGGTTCTTGCATTGATAAGGTCGATCCCGAATCAGAGTTATGGCGATCCATCATTGACCAGGAAAAGCGCGATGGTGCGCTAATGATGGACTTATCATTTCGCGGGTCAAAAAAACTTGGTGATAGCTATCTGATCTTCAATGTCGGATTAAATAACATTTTAGATAACAAAGATTTTACAACCGGAGGGTACGAGCAATTGCGTTTTGATTTTGAAGAAAAAGATGCTTCCTTGTTTGCACCTCGTTACTGGTATGCGAATGGCTTCGGCTATTATTTGAACGTAACGTACCGATGGTAGGTAAAATAGAAAATAACTAAATTTTTCTGGCTTTATTCAGTCACTAATTTAAAAAGAAAATCATTTAACAAATGAATAAATTATTTCGCTTTAACTTTATACTAATTCTCCTTTCGCTTATTTTTACTGCTTGTGTTGATCAGGATTTTGACAGTCCACCATCCGATCCTAATCTGCCCGATATTACGGCGAATACGACCATTGCAGATTTAAAGGAAAAGCACATCGTAGGAGAATTTGAAGAAATCACCGAAGATATTATTATCAAAGGAACAGTTATCTCAGATGATCAGCCAGGCAACTTTTTCCGCAAACTGCAAATTCAGGATGCGACGGGAGGGATTGAGCTAGCCATTGATGCTACAGAGCTTCATAATGACTATCCTGTTGGTCGTGAGATCTTTGTTAAGTGCCAGGGCTTAACCCTCGGAGACTTCGCCGGCTTTATCCAATTGGGCCTTGGAACCGTTCCTTCCGGGTCTTTTACGAACACCGGACGTATTCCGGAACTGGTGCTGGGTAACTATATCTTCAAAGGCGCCAGAGGAGAATCACCTGCTGGAAAAGTAGTTACTTTAGCCGACCTGGGTGCAGATCCTTATGATGAAAATCTTGGTGCGCTCATCACTTTGGAAAACGTTGAATTTGCTGCGGGCTCAGTAGGAGAAACCTACGCAATTGGCGGCGCAGACCCACAGACCGTTAATT
>CBDUIU010000109.1:0-9172 GCA_965367335.1 uncultured Saprospiraceae bacterium | reverse complement strand
CGGGTAATACTTAAACAGGGAGATATAGAAAAATTAGAGGTAGAAAGTGATGATGATGAAATTGTAGCCAGTGTTGATGGCGGAATTTTACGAATAAAACACAGAAAACTTTTAAATTATAAGTCTTATGACGATCATCGTGTAATTGATGTGAATGTCTACTATGTTACTTTACGGAAAATACGGGCGGAAGCTGGAGCGCGCGTGAAATGTCCCGACATAATTACTACGCCGGTTTTGGGTCTGGAGTTTTTCAGTGGTGCCCAAGCCAGCCTTGATATAAAGACTGAAAAGGTTAAAACTACGGTAGGGCAGGGAGCTGTACTGGAGTTAGAAGGGGAGACGATAGAGTTACACGCAAAAGCCAATAGCGGAGGACAGCTTGAAGCGCTACGCTTAAGAGCACAACGGGTATATGTAAAAGCCATAACAGGAGGGCAGGCCGAAGTATTCGCCGAGAAATATATTGAGGCTGATGCTAGTACTGGCGGTGAAATTCTCTACAAAGGTGATCCGGAAAAAGAACGCTTGAATGATGCGATGTGGGGGGAGATTAATGAGATGTGGTAAAGTCGCGTTGCCTTTAGGCGACGCTTAAAAACACCAAAAGAAAAAGATCGCCTTGGTTAAAGAAACCAAGGCGATCTTTTTAGTAAAACATTTATGCGGTGCGACTAGACAGTTGCATGAAAATCGCGGTGAATCCGGTTAGCATAATCATCTAAAATTTCCAGAATGCGCTCGCGCTTAGGAGATTGAACGATCAGTCCAATATGGTGAGCTTTATCCAGGCGCCAGACCAATTCTGGTTCCTGAAATGCAGAAGTATCCGGATGCTCAAAGCGACTAAGCGATACCACGATCCCAGCGTGATCTTTGCGTACTTTAGGTAGTTCATAGGTGGCTCCCCCGGCCTTAGCAATTTCGATTTTTGCCCACTCCTTCCAAAGGTTGATCCCGGAAGAATATTCGACCATCTCGGCTAGGTGAGCGCCTCCTACGCGCGCAGATGTTTCCAGAAAGTAATAGGTACCATCTTCCTTAGAACGGATAAATTCAGTATGTGAAGCACTGTACTGCATACCAAAATCATTCATCACTTTTGCCGTAAGTTTCTGTAAATCTTTATCATCTTTGGAATTGTACTCAACGGTATGAGAGCGAAATATTCCTCCTCCATGGGCGACTTCAAAGGGGGTGTTCAAATATTGGGATATCCGACAAAAGACCACTTTCCCATCCACGCTGAGTGAATCAGCATGATAGACATCTCCAGGCTTAAATTGTTCTACTAAAAAATGATCCCGCTGATCGCCAAGTTGATGAATGACTTCCCATAGTTCGTGTGCACTATGTACCTTAGTTATTCCTGCAGCCGACGCTTCCGAGCGAGGTTTGATTACCCAGGGAGCTGGTACCGTCGCAGCAAAGTGATTAACAACTTCATCATTAAAAATGCTACTAAAGGCCGGTACCTTTATTCCTGAGTCCTGAGCCTTTATTCTCATTGCCAGCTTATCACGGAAATACCGTGCGGTAGTTTGTCCCATACCAGGCATGCGAAAATGCTCCCGTAACAATGCAGCTTTTTCGACATCAAAATCGTCCAGTGCAATGATGCGATCAATACGATTCGCCCGCATGAAAAAAGCCAAGCCGGCAGTAAGATCGTCCATTTTCCACAGCCCATGCTTAATCTCCTGTACAAAAAAGATATCGTCGAGGATATCTCGTGGCCAGGGCTTTTTTTCATTAGACGATTCAGTTACCAGGTAAATATTATGGCCAGCCGCTTTAATTTCACGAATGAAGTCAATGCCTTTAAATTCACAACTGATGCAGAGAAAATTAATAGGTGTAGACATACTAACAAATTAATAGATCAAGCTTCTATCCAGGTGCAGAAACTAATGATAATTAAAGGATATTGCTTTATTGATTTAAGCTTTTGGCATTCCGATTTGTGTACCATTCGGAATGACAGATTCTTTTTTCACTACAATTACGCCATCAACGATTTTATAGGTGTCTGTTTCGGCGTCTTCCAGGCTTAGATCTCCAATGATCGAGACATTATCACCGATTTTGCAGTTTTTATCTAGAATTGCTTGTTTGATAAAACAATTATCGCCGATTCCCAATGGTACTTCTTTGGTGTTTCTTTTCATTTCCATTAACTCCTCTAATGTTTGGAAGTAATCATTTCCCATTAGAATGGTCTGGCTAATGGTTGTATCTTTCCCGACGCGGGAACGAATACCAATCACAGAGTTGGATATTTCCTTGGCGTGAATGATGCTACCTTCTGCTAATAGCACTTTATCCAGTTGAGTACCAAAGATTTTGGCTGGAGCTAACATGCGCGGGCGCGTGTAGATCAGGTTTTTATTATCAAATAAATTAAAGCGAGGCAGGTTGTCAGCCAGTTCGATATTGGCGTCAAAGAAAGAGCGAATGGTTCCAATATCTTCCCAATACCCATCGTACTGATAACTAGCAACTTTACTCCCGCTAGTAATGGCCGTAGGAATAATCTGTTTGCCAAAGTCAGTGTCCTCTGGGTGTTCGGAAAACATCCGTTTGATCACATCTTTGCTAAAGATATAGATACCCATTGAAGCGAGATAATGTTTACCCTTCGCTTTATTTTCTTCAGACACCTCTGAGGTCCAATCCGGTAAAAGTTCGGTAGCCGGCTTTTCGATAAAGCTGTCAATAAAGCCCGCTTGATTTACCTTCATGATTCCAAAACCTGTGGCGTCCTTATCGTTAACCGGGATCGTTGCAATCGTAATATCTGCTTTTGAAACAATATGATAGCGGGCCATTTCCTCGAGATCCATTTGATATAGTTGGTCACCAGAGAGGATTAGGATATAGTCGTAATCATGATTGTAGAGATGTCGCATACATTGGCGAACGGCGTCGGCAGTACCCTGGTACCACTGGTTGCCTGTTGGCGTTTGCTCTGCGGCAAGGATGTCAACGAAGCCTTGGCTGAAGTTATCAAAAATATAGGTATTCTTGATATGTTGATTTAAAGAAGCGGAATTGAACTGGGTTAGAACAAACATACGTCTTACTCCAGAATTCAAGCAGTTGGAGATAGGAATGTCAATTAATCGATATTTACCTGCAATAGGAACAGCTGGCTTGGAGCGAACTTCTGTCAGTGGAAATAAACGAGAGCCAACGCCCCCTCCCAATATCATGCAAACCATTTTGATTACCATAGTATTTTGTTTATGTTAGTTTGTGATCGTATTGTTTAGTTGAGGTTTAATTGTTAATAACCTGGAATAATTTTCGATTTTTGGCAACACCCATTTTATTCTTTCGCTACACTTCTATACAGCTCTAAATATTCGCCTGCAGATCTTTCCCAAGAAAAATCCAAAGCCATAATACGTTTTCTGATGGCCCTCATTTGTGCTTGGTTCTCATACAATTCATAAGCGCGATGGATCGCATGAGTTAAGTCATCAACAGAGAAATGGTCGAACCGCACACCACGTCCCTCCTCGGGAATACCAATGTCCGGCACGGTATCAATCAAGCCACCAACACTGCGAACGACGGGTATGGTACCGTAGCGCAAAGCGTAGAGTTGATTTAGTCCGCAAGGTTCCACCCGTGAAGGCATGAGCAAAAAATCACTACCGGCATATAATCGGTGTGCCAACGTTTCATTGTACTCCAATGCGGCGTCAAATAGTTCTCCATATTCATAACTCATGTGACGAAAAGCATCGTGCAGGTATTGTTGGCCGGTGCCCAGTACTATAAAGGCGGCTCTCCTTCCCGTCGCAAAAAATTGTCGGATAGCTCCAGGCATTAATTCTGCCCCTTTTTCTCCAACCAAGCGACCGATAAAGGTAAACAACGGTAAATCACCATTTACATTAAATCGTTCAAGGAGTACCTTTTTGCTTTTTTTCTTATAAGTAGTAATGTCCTTCTTCAGATGTACGGCAAGATGAGGGTCGCTTTTAGGGTCCCACACCTGATTGTCAATACCATTTAGGATTCCTTTTGATTTAATTGCTTCTTGTTGTAGTAAGGGTTCCAGGCCTTGAGAATTATACCGCAATTCATTCATGTAACTAGGTGATACGGTAGTCAGTCGCCAACAGCATTTAATGGCACAGGCCAACGGGTTGATCGTGTCCTGCCAGTCTAACAATCCCCTTGCGTTTCCGTCGAAGAAAGGAAGCAAGTGCATTTGGTTCCAACTGAATGCGCCATGATAAACACCATTATGAATGGTAAAAATAGTAGGGATACCTGCGAGGCCCTTGTAGTCATAGGCGTATTTCATCAGGAAGGGGATCAAGCCAGTATGGTGATCATGACAATGGATTACCGCGGGCCTTTCTTTCATGAAAAGCAACCAATGTAAAACAGCTTGTTGAAAACAAAGGTACCGGGAAACTTCATCACCATAACTAGCTCCTCCCGGGTCAGCATATATACCCGGGCGATCAAATTTGCCAGGAATGTCAACTACATAAAAAGCAAAACCTAATTGATCATCTACTTCTTTTTGAATAGTAAAGGGAATAAATTGATCATGCATTCTGACAACGCCACGATAGACTTCTTCGTAGCTCTGTTTATTGATCCAGGGTAAGCTATACTTGGGAATAATAACGCTGGCTTCCGCGCCAATTTGATTGAGATATTTGGGTAATGCCCCCACAACGTCACCTAAGCCACCGGCTTTAGCTGCGGGATAACATTCGGCACTGATATGTAATACTTTCATGCAGGCTGTCTTCACTCTATTTAAAGGTATATGAATTTTTACTTTTCGGTTTTCTCATAGGTAGTGTCATCATGCTGATTGGATACCTGCATGCTAAAGATAAAATATTTCCTGATAAAAGGAATTGAAAATTAGGAATAAAAATGATATAGGTTGAAAAGGCTAAAAAATCACATTTAATTTATTACGAATAATGCTCAATCCATTCTGTCAGCAAACGAACCCCATATGCCGTAGCGCTTTTTTGCTTAGAAAAGCCATTACTCCCAAAGGCTACTCCGGCAATATCCAGGTGTGCCCAACGTGGATGATCGGCGATAAATGCTTGCAGAAATTTAGCAGCAGTAATTGCACCAGCTACCGGGCGAGTACCCAGGTTTTTGATATCCGCTACATCCGAATCCATGTCTTTAGCATAACATTCCCAGATAGGGAGTTGCCATAATCGCTCACCGGAATTTTCTCCGGCAGCTAAAAGTTGGTTTGCGAGTTCCTGATTATTACTAAACAAACCAGCTGCATCATAACCTAAGGCACGCACACAACTACCCGTGAGGGTGGCCAGGTCGACGATAGCCTCCGGTTTATAATTTTTAACCATGTAGGCCAGTCCGTCAGCCAATATTAATCGACCTTCGGCATCGGTATCAATTACTTCAATTGTTTTACCACTATAAGAATTGATAATATCACCCGGTTTTATAGCGTTGGCATCAACACAATTATCCGTGGTAGGGATGATGCCAATCAAGTGAGCTGGTAACTGCAATCGAGCTGCTAGTGTAATGGCTCCAAGTACCGCTGCCGCTCCTCCCATGTCACTTTTCATATAGTGCATGTTAGTAGCGCCTTTGATGGAAAGCCCACCTGTATCAAAGGTGACACCTTTCCCAACCAGACCCAGCGTAGGAAGTCCTTTTTTTAAGCCTTTGGGCTTATACTCCATGATGATAAAAGCTGGAGGATATTCACTTCCCCGGTTTACGGCAAGCACGGCGTCCAGGCCCAGTTTAGTGATTTGACTTTTGTTGAATACCGTTGTTTTGAACCCGAATTTTTTGCCATTATTTACTGCGATACGAGCCATTTTCGTAGGCGTAAGCTTGTTCCCTGGAGCATTGACCATATCCATCATCTGCATTTGGGTTTCCGCAGTATGAACGGCTTTTTGTGCAGCAGAAAGTGCAGCTTTTTGATTAATATCTACAGGAGGAAAGAGGTGTAGTTTAGTTTTGGATTCGCTGAGGGGGTGGCTGGCTTCAGTTTTTTCGGTTTTAAATTTACCAATATTATAAGTGCCAAGAAACAATCCATTTACAGCGGCTGTAATGACAGAGAGATTTGTTTCTGTTTCACCAATATAATCAAACCGAATCCCGATATTTTGACCTAGTTTAGCCTGTTCATCTTGCGAGAGTTTACAAAATGCAGAACAAATAGCATTTGTATCTATCTTGTCGCCAAGTCCTAATAACAATAGTCTTTCCGCGGAGCCCGCTGTAGGATGAAGGAAGGTAAGTTCGCCGGCGTTAGCGAGCACCTCTTTTTTGAGTTGTCGGGCAGGTAAGCCATAGTTTTTGGATAAACTGGCAATTGCTGTCGTAAGTTGGCTAGTTAAAACGGGAACAATGAGCGTGCTGGTCTTAACCGGTTTCGTGTTAATCTTTAAGGTCATTATTGGTTTGCTCGTTTTATTAGAGTTTTTGGAGATAGAATAACCAACAAACTCTTAACTCTGATAATACAGCCATTCGATGGCTTTAGGAAATTCAATTCCCCAACGGGCTTCATTATGTTGCCCTTCCGGATCAATGGCTAAATGGAACTCTATTTTATTATTTTTTAATCCCTGTTGTTCAATAGCTTTTTTAAACCGTTTTACATTAGGGATCATACTTGCTCCTTCCTTTGCGCCGGCATATAAGTAAATATTCATATCATATACACCATAAAAGCGCATGGCGTTAAATTGTATGTTAGGTGCTACCCAAAGAGCTGGAGAAAAGATAAGCAACTTTCCATAAACTTCCGGATAAATCAACCCGGCATAAATACTGATCAGCCCTCCCAGGGAACTACCTCCAATGCCTGTATTAGAACGATCTGACAAGGTACGAAAGTTTTTATCAACATAGGGTTTGAGGGTATCCGTTAAGAAGCGTGCATATTTTTTCCCAACGCCTGAACCTATTTTAGAGTTGTAGCTAGGGTTGTATTCTGAAATTCGCTGCTCCGCGGCATGGTCAATGGCAATGATGATAATGTCTCCGATTCCTTGCTCGGCTAATACTGCTAAGGTCTTATCCACTCCCCAGTTTCCAAAAGGAGCATAATCATCAAAAAGGTTTTGACCATCCTGTAGATAAAGTACCGGATAACGTTTGTCGGTATGTTCGTAATTATGAGGCAGTAAGGCAGAGACACGACGGGTACGAATCAGTTGAGGTATTTCAAAATCATCAGAAATAATTTCAATCTTGGGGAGAAAATCCGGATTGTAGTGTAATCCATCCCGCCGCCAGTGAGGCACTTGATCTTGAACTTGTTTTGTTTTGTGGTGGGCTATCACCCGGTTGGGGGCACGGTGGCCGTATCGAGTCAATTCTACATTTTTCCAGCCTCCCCTATGATATTTATACTCAATTGGGAATCGTGTGTTTTCATCAATTGAGAGATCAAATTGATAGACGCCATTGCCTAAAGATTCCAGACGGAACTGAGTATCGGTAGCATCCCAATTGTTGAAATTTCCAGCGATATAGATCGGACGGTCATCCGTCGACACGGTGTTTAGTGTAATACTTATGATAGATGTCTGCTTTTGAATCACAGTTTCAGGTAATGGCAATGGTGATAAAAATAGCAACAAATATAAGTCAATAAGAAGCCGGAATCATCATTTTTTGCAAAAAAAGTCTTTTCCTTGTATCTTTGTAGGAATCCATTTCAGTGTAATTTATCCCAAACCGATTCCTATTTTGATTTTTTGATATGACTTTGTACCATGCTGTACAAGGTTTGCCATATTTCTAAAAACATAATCTCATGAAAAACCTTAACACTTGGGAAGGTAAAGGGAAACCTGTACGTCTCCATAAAGCTATTAAGATCGTGTGCCTGTTCTTGATGAGCCTGACTTCGTTGAAGGCCACGGAAGAAGCGCTGCTTATCGTCCCTCCACCTGATATTACCATCTCTTGTGATTATTGGTTTCCCTTTAATGCAAATGATCCCAACGCACACATCGGCGAATTCGATTCGCGGTTTGGTCGGATCGTTTACGGGCCTTCCCGCCGCAATAAAATTTATGTGCAAGATCGGGTCTGTCCCAAGCATCCTCGATTTAATGAGTTTGCCCCTGCAAATCCTTCTACTGATCCTTGTTATGATGATGTATACAATATACTTTGGGGAGATGATGGGTATGTAGATGGGACAACCGCTGTACCTGGGTTTCAGAATATTGTCCCTCATTTACATTGTAACCGGGGCTATCTCATTCGGGAGTGGCGCGCCTGGCCCAATGATCCGGTCGTGGCTACACAAAAGATTACGATCATTGATTGTCGGGAGTTTTATGTACCTGCGGCTTGTTGGCGCTTTACTGTAAATGATGTAGCCAGCTGTGATCGGCTGGGAGCTGATGATTATAAAGTAAAATTGATCGAATGGCCTTGTAATGTAGACCTGACACGTTGCCAAGCGACCGGACCGGGTGCTTTTGATCCTGATAATTTACCGGTTGGTTATCAAGACAAACGTCCTCGCCTCGCCGTAAATCGTTGTAATCTGTTGGCTGCAACCTATGAAGATGTGCAATTCAATTTTGTCGATAGTTCCTGTGCTAAAATATTTCGGACCTGGACGGTAATTGATTGGTGCTTATACGAAGACTTTCGCGCAGGCATCTATTTTGGCGAGTATGAATGGTCATTCACTCAAGTGATTAAACTACTGAACTCCGAAACACCTACCTTTGCCAGTTGTGAGGATCAAACTTTTTGCGGCTATGGTGACCCAGATAATCCGCAAGCTGACCAGTGCAGCGGTGTGATTGAACTACGCCCTATCTATAGTGACGACTGCACGACTAATAACGAGATCAAGATTGATTATAAGGTGGACTTGTTCAATGACGGAACGATTGACAGAAGGGGCTATAGTAGCAATTTCGCCGTAAATCCTTTTGGCACTTTACCGGCCACCCGCTTCCCGGATACTTTAGCTAATGCAGATGGTGTTTACCCGGTTGGTCACCATAAGATACTTTGGACAGCGGAGGATGGTTGTGGTAATATTAGTACTTGCCAATATTTATTTACAATTCAGGATTGTAAACCACCTACTTCCTATTGTCGTGACGGCATTTCAACTATTTCTATGCCTAGTCAGGCAGGAGGTTACGTA
>CBDUIU010000108.1:0-9190 GCA_965367335.1 uncultured Saprospiraceae bacterium | reverse complement strand
CAGCAGCGAATTTAAGTGCGGGTGTCTATTGGTTACAATTAAAAATGAAAGATGCGGTCGTAGTAGAAAAAATCATTATACGATAGAAATATGAGACCTGGGATTAAGCGCAAAAAAAGGGTGGATAAACAATCAATTCTCTGTTCCTGTGTTTTTGGCTACTCCCGTAATTAACTCTATTAAAAAGACTATACAGAAGGAAGAGAGACTTTTTGCAATCGTGGAAAGTCTCTTCTTGTTATTACAATTGGATTCCATTATTTTAACAAAGTGTAAACCTTTTACACCGCATGATTCCTCAAAATAAACAGTATCTTTCCCTCAAAAAGCAAACATGTTTAAATACCTCCTCTTCTTTTGTATCTGCAGTTTTTTATTCACTTGTAAAGGCACACAAACTACCGCCTCCGACCAAAAAGATTTGGTTCAAGAACGCGTGCTTTTTCTGGATAGCACCACTGCTGCTACGACTATCATAAAAGATGACCTCGAGCATTTTTTTGATCACATTGGTCGCTTGGATATTGCTATTCAAATGCAGCGAAATTTCCCGGAAACCATGTCCAGAAAAGGTGTGATCGCCACTTACCAGGACTTCTTACAAAAGGATGTAACAGATTTTACGGAATCAGAGAAAAAATTTATCGGAGGTGTCTGTAAAGAGATACTGTCACTTTGCGGCCAGGTAAATTCCGACATTTTTCCAGCGAACATGTGGCTCATTAAGAGCCATGGCAAACACTATGGCTCTACTGCTTACTACACCCGTGAGAATGGCGTCGTCATTCCCAAACAAGCAATTGTAGCAGAAAACTACACCTCCTTTTTGGGCGTTATGTTACATGAACTATTTCACATTTATTCCCGCCTTAATCCGGAAAAACGTCAGGCGCTCTACCAAAGGATTGGATTTAAGAAATGTGGCCAGCTGGAAAATTTACAAATGAACGATGGCTTACGCCAACGCATCTTGCTCAACCCCGATGGCATTGACTATGCCTATGCTATTAGCCTAAAAAGCCCCGAGGGTGAGCAAGTAGATGCAATCCCACTGATCGTGTCCAATGAAACGCAATACACAAATGACAAAAAAGCGTTCTTCGATTACATTCATTTTGACCTCTACGCAATTCAGCCACCATATAGTCGCCTGATACAGGTAAAATCTGATAATGAAGGATTCACCAAAGCTGGAATGACCCGTTGGCCAGATTTCCACCGACAAATCGGAGGTAACACTAATTATATCATTCACCCAGATGAAATTCTTGCAGATAATTTTATGCACCTGATGATGAGTAAACGAAATGAGGAGTACCTCAATACTTTTACGGAGAAAGGAAAACAATTGATCAACGATATTGAAAAAATTTTAAAGGAATAGACTTGTTCTGGCCTAGCTGATCGAGCGAAATGAGAAAAATTTTATTCTGAACAAGGCAAATTTTGCAGGCATAGCCAAAGCTACGGCGAACAAATTTAACGTAGTACAGGATAAAATTTGGTCATTGTAGCCGATTGAGATGGGCCAGAACAAGTCTAATAAGGAAGAGGCAGAATTGATTTGAAAATAATACTCAATGTTTTCTTTGAAGGATTATACATGTTAAACAATACAACAACATTCCTACAAAAGAACAAAAAAATCATCTGGAGTTTTCTGGCCCTCCTGTTCATTGCTTATTACCTCTGTCTGCCACGGACATTATTTAAAGATCCTTTGAGTATGGTATTGGAAGATGATCAGGGGCAATTATTAGGAGCCAAGATTGCAACCGATGGCCAATGGCGTTTCCCTGTGATCGATAGTGTGCCAATTAAATTTACTCAGGCCATCACAACTTTTGAAGATAAACGATTTTATTCGCACTGGGGAATAGATCTGAGGGCGATGGCCAGAGCCATGAAATTAAATCTGCAACAAGGCCGAGTAGTGAGCGGCGGTAGTACCTTGAGCATGCAGGTCATTCGCTTGTCAAGAAAGGGCAAATCAAGAAGTGTCTGGCAAAAACTAATTGAGATCATCTTAGCCACACGTCTTGAATGGCGTTTTTCCAAAAATGAAATTCTTAATCAATATGCCTCCCATGCGCCCTTTGGAGGCAATGTAGTGGGCCTGGAGGCCGCAAGTTGGCGCTACTACGGTAAATCACCCTGGCACCTCTCCTGGGCCGAGGCAGCCACCCTGGCCGTATTACCCAATGCCCCGGCGCTGATCCATCCGGGACGTAACCGAAAACGCCTCAAAACCAAACGCGATGCCTTATTAGATCGCCTGCAGGCTGCCGGATACCTGGATCGACAAAGCTGCGAATTAGCAAAAGAAGAACCGCTACAAGAACGACCGCAAGCTTTGCCTCGACTTGCTCCTCATCTGCTGGAACGGGCAGCCGAGCAGGGTCCGCGAAAACTCCGTACCACCATTCGGGCAAATTTACAAAGAACCGTTAATCGGATCGTGAAGGAACATTCGCGGGATCTTGCAGGAAACGAGATCCACAACCTCGCGGCAATCATCATCGAAGTAGAAACGGGGAACATCCTGGCTTACACAGGTAATGCACCCGGCACTGGTGGTAAACATCAGGAAGCGGTTGATATTATCCGGTCACCACGTAGCACGGGAAGCATTCTCAAACCTTTTCTCTATGCTGGCACCCAACAATCAGGTAACTGGCTTCCCAAAACCCTGGTCGCAGATATCCCCACCCATTTGAATGGATACCAACCCGAGAATTTTCATTTACAACACGATGGCCTCGTTCCCTGGGATCGCTGCCTGATTCGTTCTCTAAATGTCCCTATGGTTCGGGTACTAAAAGATTATGGTTTAGAAAAATTTCACTTTGAATTGAAAAAACTCGGTTTCAATAGTATTAATAAGCCGCCCGAGCATTATGGATTAACTTTAATACTGGGAGGAGCTGAAGCCAGTCTGGAAGAAATCAGTAATGCCTACGCGGGTATGGCCCGCACCCTAAATCACTTTTACGAATATAATGGGACCTACGACGCAACTGACTTTCGTCCCCTCAATTTTTCTTATCAAAAAAATCATTCAACCAAACCAGCACTGGGCGTCAACCCACCCATTTTCAGTGCCGGTGCTATCTGGCTGACTTTTGAAGCCATGCGTCATCTTGAACGGCCTAATTCCAGTGGTGCCTGGGAGCGTTTTGAGTCTAGTCGTCCCATTGCGTGGAAAACGGGTACGAGCTACGGGTTTCGTGATGCCTGGGCAGTGGGGATTACGCCCGGGTACGGTGTAGGCGTTTGGGCGGGAAATGCGGATGGTGAAGGGCGGCCAGGTTTAGTTGGTGTGCGCGCAGCTGCTCCGGTATTGTTTAATATTTTTGAACAGCTCCCCCCAGGAGCGTGGTTTGAACCACCATATGATGAGCTGAAGCAGATACCCGTGTGTCGGGTTACAGGTTTTCGGGCCAATCGATTTTGCCCGGTTGATAGCAGCTGGGTACTTGGCACTGGCCTGAGTTCGACCGCTTGTCCTTACCATCGGCTGATCCACACGGATGCCTCCGGACAATATCAGGTAGACAGTCGCTGTGCCGATCCGGAACAGATGCGTCATCAGCCATGGCTGGTCATTCCTCCGATCGAAGCCTACTATTACGCTCGTCACCAGCCGGACTATGCCCCGCTCCCGCCCTTTCTGCCTGCCTGTGTCAATCAAGGTCAGCAGGAGAGCCCTATGCAGTTTATTTACCCAACCGCACAGTCAAGCCGTATTTATGTCCCTGTGGATATGGATGGAACAACCGGTCGGACTGTATTCCAATTAGCCCATCGTAATGCTGGACGAACAGTGCATTGGCATTTAGACCATACTTACCTTGGAAGTACGACAGAGATCCATGAGATGGCGTTAAACCCGTCTGTAGGCAAACATACGATGACTTTGGTGGACGAAAAGGGAGAACGGCTGGTGTTGGGGTTTGAGATTGTGGGGAAGGGAGAGTGAGGTAGGGTGCACTTGGGTCGTGTAGCATTGATGGTTACACTAAGATCTTGTAGAATTCCGATGATTATCGAAAGTGGCTTTTGTTCTATCGTGTGAAATCCCAATATTTGTTGGAACTGGGTTGTTGAGTGTAGCGCAGCATGCTAGTTGGGTGAGGAAATCCCTGGTTGTTTGCATTTTAATGTTGATGAGGGATTGACGGAGGATGATGGGAGGTGATGAGGGATTGACGGGGGGGAGGGTTCGGCGAACTAAAGTTCGGGGGGACTTGCCCGGCTGAAGCCGGGGGAGCGGGAAATAAAAATCTCCTGCACCAAGGAGGCTTGAAAGATGCAGGAGATACTAAACATACTATGAGAAAACTACACGATGTAAAGATGAATAAAACTTATTATATGAAGGTGGCTGTTTTAGATAATGGTTAGATAAAACCGAAAGTGGTCGGTATGATTTAGGAAGTGGAAAATAGGAAGGTAAAATTTTGAAAGGATTTGACTTAGGGGCAAAAAAAATTCCTACACCCCAGAAGGGAAAAAGGTGTAGGAAAATTAAACATACTATGAGAAAACATTGGCAAGATAAGGTGCTGTTTACTCACAAAACTCCTACAATTACGGAATGGGCCGATTTTCGAGAAAACGGTCAATTTTATCTATTTAACGGTAATTAACTTTTGGGGAAATGTGTCGGAAATGAAGGTAAAAGGTAGAAAAAGGAAGGTAAAAGGACAATTGCAGGGGCTAAAATGAGGAAATAATCCGGAAATTGCAACATTGAAGTAGGGGTAAAAAAATTTCCTGCATCTCAGGAGGGAGCAAGATGCAGGAAGATTAAACAAACATACTATGAGAAAACTAGGATAAAAATATGTTAATTATTTCTAATTTGAAAGGTTACTTTATTAAAAGGAAATCTAATATGTAGGAGCGGTAGGTTTCGCCTAGTGAACGGGGAACTTAGCCAACAAAGGAATTGAATTTTTCTTGTTAGGTTACAAGATTAGGGTGGATAATCAGAAAAAAATAATAAATGATTGGAATATTTTATCAATGGCAATGAAAGGACAAGGCCTATGACCTAGCCCCCTTTTAAAAGCTGCTGCTAGTCAACTCTCCCAACTTACTTCTGGATAATACGGATAGGGATATGCAATTCTACTCTTGTCCCCAATGCTTCGCCTTCGGCATTGATGAGATCCTGTGTTTCGAAGAATATTTCTCTGCGATGAAACTTAGCAAGGATATCCAAACGCTGTTTGATAATACTGGTACCTTTTGACTGGTGGCGTGGTTCCGTTGAGCTCTCTGTACTTTGGAATTCTTTTGACTTTTCACGGCCAATACCATTATCCTGGACAACACAGCGAATCGTATATTCATCTTTGAGGAAAAACTCCAATTTAACAATACCCCCTTTTTTCATCCGCAAACCATGCTCAATGGCATTCTCAACGATTGGTTGTAAAATCATTGTTGGAACACCCATGATATCTTCTTCTATTTCTTCATCAACAAAGACCTCATAGTCCAGTTGTGCATCAAAACGAAGTATTTTATTGATAAACAGATAATCTTCCAGAAATTCAATTTCTTTTTCCAGCGAGATTACCTCCATATCAGAATTGTCTAGACTTTGTCGCATCAAGTGAGCAAACTTAGCTAAGTAGTTTTTAGCAGCCTCGACATTATTGCTCATATAATGTTGAATGGAGTTCAGGGCATTGAACATGAAATGCGGATTCATCTGGGATCGCAACGCTTTGAGCTGTAAGTTAATCGCCTGCAATCGCAACATCTCTGCTTCCTGTTTCCTTTTTTCCGCATCATACTTGACCTCTAGCTCTACCATAGTTCTACGGTTAACATCCTGGCTATGCCGCTCTAACATTTGATCGTGGAGTAGTTGGTACTCATATGCGTTTTTATAATCTTCCTGCCTGGCATAAAATTTAGCAATATCCTTACAAACGCTAGATAATTGTTTGTAATCCTTTTGATCCTTTGCCAGTTGGAATGCATCGTAGAAGTGGCTTTCTGCTTTCCGCTCTTTACCTAAAGCCGCATATAACTTACCTTTCCAGTTAGCAATAACAGAAAGGTTAGTCCTATCCTCATTCGAGCGTTTCCGATAGAGAAATTCAGCCTGGTTATAGAGCTCCAGTGCATCATTAAATTTACGACGGCGATAGGCAATATTTCCGAGATTGGCGTAAGCTGCCGCCCGGGCATCCCGGCTTATATCATCCGTGATTTTTAAAGCCTTGCGGAAAAACTCCACCGCACTTTCGTCATCTGACATATTCATAAAAACTGAGCCCAGGTTGACAAAATGCCAACAAAGCCGAGACCTCAGTTCCAGTGATTCACAGATACGAACTGCTTTAAGATAAGCCTTGACACTTTTTTCTACATTGCCATTCATTTGATAGACCCGCCCCAAACCGGCACTGATCAAACTGAGAAAGTAATAATCTTTTAACCGTAAAGTGCGATCAGGCTGATCAATCTCTCTTTCTGCCTCCAAAAACTGTTCGATAGCCTTCGTATAATTAGAATAGCGCAGATTGATATAACCTTCCCGGCATTTAGCCCTGGCCAGGAGTTGTTCTTCCGGAAAAACCTCGAGTAACTTTTCCGTCTTATCCAATAAGGTAGTGGCTTCCTCCATTTGCTCCCTATTGATACAAACTCCGGCATAATCAATATAAGCTTCGGCTTGCTGACGAACATCCCCTCTTTCATCCAGGATTTCAATCGCCTGCAGGTAGTGAAATGCGGACAACCGAAAATTATACAGCTGGTTCTCGATTAAGCCACTATAGAGATGAAAATTAAGTAAGTAATCCCGGTCGGGTTGTTTATCCAGAATTTGCTTCAATTCGCCAAGTAAAGACTGTGCTTTTGGAATATTGGTGTAAGCGAAGTGCCCCACCAACTCGTCAATGATCACGAGACGTTGCTTATTGTCTTTTTGCAGCTTTAGCTGCCTTTCCAGTCTTTTAAGATTTGATTCGGTGATGGCGAATGACATGGGAGTGTGTTGAGGGTTATGGTCTAATCTGCAATAGCCAAGGAAGTAATAAGTGAACAAATAACCGGGATTTCGCTGATCAAAGGTTAGATTAAAAGCATGCTCCTGGATAATTGACTTGCCTGCGAAACGCAATTAAAGATAACCTATTAGCAAAAATACGAAAAGACTACCTTCCGAAGAAGGTAGTCTTAAAAATTTCTTTAATATATATCTAAAATAACCTTATTGAGGAACAATTCCGCCACAATTCCGATCAAAATTCCCGGAATTGTTTTTATTGATCTTACCACCAAAGATAATTCTCATACCTTCCTGGTTAATCACTTGCACCTCTTTCTTAAGGTCACTAAGACTTTTTCCATTTTTCTTTCCCATAGTAATTATTACGGTTTGTTCATGATTTTGGGACTAGTTTCATCTACATAGCAATGATACAAAGATTATCTCTAACAACCAAAAGCAACGGTAGGTTTTTTTGAGAAAAACGTATCAACCACGGAGAATACGGTAAGTGTCAAATTGGCAATAAGGGATAAACAATACTAAAAATGGTTATAAACGCCTGATATAACAGTATTTGAGCGTATATTTTTATTGTATCTGAAAAAAAAATTTACCCCTTTAATCCTGTCACATTGTTCTTATTTAATATATAAGACGAGCGAATAGCAGGATGGTCACATTACAGATAATGAGGGACATTTATAGGTAAATTTAACAATTCACAGCAGAATTTATCAGGGCAGGATAAGCCCACCTGGACTAATAGAAGAGAGACTTTCCGTGATCACAGAAAGTCTCTCTTCTATTAGTCCAGGTATCAGCTCGAGGATACCGGGTTGGTTTAAATTATCGATGAATCTTTAGTTTGACAATTGGGTCGCAAACTTGGGTATATTATTTTGTTCATTCCTAGAACTCCTGGTGATCATGCAGCAGCTTTACCAGAACTCCGTTATAGCCCTTCCTGTAAACGACGCATTTGTTCCATAAACGCTGGACGACGACGGCGGGAAACTTCTATCTGCTTACCGTCTTCCATTATGAGGTAGCCCCCATCGCCTTTGACAAATTTGACCATGAAATTAAGGTTGATCAGGTGACGCTTGTGTACCCGATAAAAATTAACCCCGCTGAGCAGGTCCTCATAAGCTTTGATCGTCTTTGAGGCTGTAATTTTCTCTCCACCACGAAGATGGATATGAGTGTAATTATCTTCAGCTTCACAGCGGATGATATCACGAATATTGATGAAATAAATACCATCGATTGCCGAAATACTCATTTTTTCAAAAGCATTCGGATTATTATAATGCTGACTAAACACCTCGAGGCGTTGTTCGATCTTGTTGGTGCGTCCTTTGTCAATTCGACTGACCGCCTCTTTGAGCTTGGCAGAGTCCAGCGGTTTGACAATAAAATAGATAGAACTGTATTGACAAGCTTGAACGGCAAACTTCTCATGAGCAGTGACGAAGATAATATCAAAATTAATATCCCCTTTCAGTTCATTCAGGAGGTTAAAAATGGGGCCATCAGGTAAATTAATATCAAGGAAAGCAACATCAGGCTTAATGTCTGGTTGAGCCAGTAATTTACGGCCTTCCTGATTGCTCATTGCCTCTCCAATAATGTTTACATCCGGGCAATGATCACTCAACATAGCTTTGAGGTTGTTCATTCCATGGATTTCGTCTTCGATAATGATGGCATTTGTCATGGTTGGATTGAGTTTTTCGTTAAAACTTGGTTATGATTATAATTTGAACAAGGTAACAAAGCTACAACGATTTTTTGATATTACGAAAAATTAAAATGTTAAACCAATTGGATTTTAACTCTCTTTCCTATCTATTCATATGGATCAATTTCGCGTTGTTTTTATAAGGCCCGAATCCATTGGCCTCCAGTGCCGTATCTGTTTTTTGTTGGCATGCTCAATTAAAAGATGAACTAAGCAACTGTGCTGGGATGAGTAAGTAACTCCTATTTGGTTCTTTGTGAACAAATCTTTTGTTCCTTTCTCCCATTTCTTTGTTTTTAGTAAGCTATTTATGTAGTTTGCGAACTCGACCGCCCTGCTTTCTCAGAGCGGAGTTTTTGCTTATTTGTGCATAAAAGAAACGTATGGCTGAAAACCTCCGCCCAAACTTTGATCCACGGAAGGAAAAACTACAT
>CBDUIU010000107.1:0-9249 GCA_965367335.1 uncultured Saprospiraceae bacterium | reverse complement strand
TTGAAAAGAAATGGTGTTTGGAAGGCTTGGGTTACTATATGGTTTTTTATCAGCATCGGAAACGCTTTAAAAAAGAAGAGCTAAAAGCATTAATTGAGAAGGGGATGTATTTGTATGAAGTCTTGAGTAGTGATTTGGTATAAAAAGCCCAGATTCAAGCCGGTTCAGTTCACAAAGAAACTGAGAGGAGCTTATCGTAATACGGAAGCGCCTCTTCGTATAAAGTCATCAACCGAGGCTCTAACACTGTACTCGTAGTTTTTTGCGGTTGAAAACCAGTACTTTGATGTACGCTCTTATACCAGTATTTACCCCAAACCCCATCTTCAACACGAGCTCCGGCAGGCCAATGAAGCATTGCTGTCTCAAACGGAATATTCAAGTAGGAACAAACTTGACGGAGTTGGCGTTCGGGATCTACTAGCAGTCGGTCGGTATCTAAAATAACTGGTTGAACTCCGTGTTCAATAAAGAAATTATAGATTTCCCATTCGGCTTTGATACCAATATCTTGCAAGGTCGGTGTCTCATATACCTTGGCAAAAGAATGGATTACCTTGGCAATATTACGAATTAAAAATATTGGTTTGTTATTAAGTAAAAATGAATAATCCATTTGGACTAAATGATGGGCCATATCCTTAATAAAAACCATCGGAGTTGCATAATCTTTAAAAATAATCTCGCGCTGAACCTGAATTGGATCAGCAGACATCGTTTGTAATATTTCTTCTCTTCCGGGATGTATCAAGTCGGTCTTTTTCAAATAAACGGCGTAGAATGGTTCATCAACGATCGAGCAATCGCTTCGATTGCCAAAAGCGTACATTAGTGCCGTAGAGATATTACGGGGGCCGGAGATCAGGTGGATTCGAATCATTTTGCTGTATGAGTACAGTTACAAAGATGATAATTTTGCCTGAAATAAAAAGCAGGAATTGCATGGAAAATTTTCATTAAAAAAACATAAAACTCAATAAGGGCCTGAAGTCTCAAATTTTATCTAATTTGCTCCTTAAATAATGTTTTATGGAATTCACCTGTAGCGTAGAAATTAACTTACCAAGAGCAAGAGTCATTGAACTCTGGCTAAATCCGGATAATTATAAATATTGGATGGATGGTTTTGAAAAGATTGAACACCGCAGTGGGGAGCGGGGCACCGTTGGAGCCGTTTCAAAAATCTACTTCAAACAGCGAAATAATGACATGGAATTAAGAGAGGTCATTTTAGTCAATGAATTACCTGATGTATTCAAAGCGAGATATGAGCATGTCCATATGACAAATACACAAACCGTGCGCTTTGAATCTTTAGAACCACACCTTACCCGATATACTTCGGAAATTGAGTATACTGAATTTCACAGTATTATACCCAAGCTCATGTCCTGGCTTTTCTCAGGTATGTTTAAAAAACCAGTGCAAAAGTGGTTAAATCAATTTAAAGCGTTTGCGGAAAGTCAGTCCTCCGTTCATTAATACGTTTAACTTTCCTTTGTCATTCTATCTAAAGTGCTTAATAACTTTGGCATCCGATAAGTTCCAGCCATGTTTTTAATGAACTTTGCTGCCGTAGTAAGCGGAATTCCACTGCTCGACACATATAATGGCCTTTCACTCTTCCCTCTCAACACTTCGATTACATTTTTGGAATTTTGGTGAAAGCTACGCTTAGCAACACCGATCACTGGAATTTCTTCCGCAAGTGCTTCATATAAATATCCGCCTAAACCTATTTTCCCTTCATCATTTAAGATCACATATCCATCCACTATTATAGCTTCCACTATGCTAAGGTCACTTTTTTCAAGTACAGCTAAAATACAAGGTAATTCACGTTTATAAAACTGTCCAGGCGTATATGCTTGAATACCTTGGACATATTCAGTGTGAGTTCGCACAGGTTCTTCATCTCTCCAATCAGTAAATTCTATAGATACCGCTTTAGCAGATTGCTCTGAATAATACACATCGACCGCTATAATCATTTTTCAAATATATGGTATAGTTTATGTATTAAAAATAGTTAATATTTAACTATTCCTATCCTTTAAGCTTGTAACAAAGCAGTTTCCAAACAAAGATAACAAGAACCAATTAGTTTAAAAATTAGCTTCCCCATTGCAACAATTTTTGACAATTAATTGATTCAGCTTAACTTATGCAAAACAACACCGTAGCTAGCACAAAACAAGAAGTAACTTTCTGTTATTCCTTCTTGGTAGATAATCATGGCCGTCTGTTATATCTAAATGAACCGGCCCAGTCTATCTCTAAATTTTTTTCGACCTCAATTTACAATAAGTATGTCTGGAGAGTTTTCTCCGCATTGTCCGATCAATCACCGACTGAGCTTGAATGGCGTGCCTTTTTGTTAGGTGAGATCAATGTCCTTGAAGTCCCTTCTCTAGACGCAACAACTAATCAACCACTTCAATTTATTTCCCATGAATTAAACAATCAAAGCGGACTACGCTTATTTTTAATCAGTAGTCTACCTAACCTGAACCCAAACCAAGCTTCAAAACAGCTTAATAGGACCGACACGGAAATCAGCCGACTACAAAAGCTCTACACTGAAAGTCCGCTGGGCATCGTTTTGGAAATAAACGATGCTCGTCAACTTGTCCGCTTTAATGATCGATTCTGTGAGTTATTGGGTTATCAGCGATCGGAGTTGCAATTGAAGACCATCGATTCAATCACTCATCCGGAAGACTTGTATTCGCACCTTCCCTATTACTACGAGCTGCTGAAAGGAAAAATCGAACAATGTTGTTTTTACAAAAGATTTATCCGGAAGAATGGTACCACAATGCATGGGAAAATTTACATGTCTCGCATTGTAGATGAAACAGGAAAGGTTCGGAATATTGCTACCCTGGATGACATCTCTGAAAAGGTAAAGTCAAAAACTAAAATTCGCAGGAACCTGGAATTAATGGAAAAATTGGTGGATAAAAGTCCACTTGGTGTGGTTTGTTTTAAACCGGATGGAAAGATGCTCACGGTCAACCAGAAGTTTTGTCAAATTTTCGGTTACACTGAAAGTGAATTAACCGGGAGTTACTATTTTCTTATGACACATCCGGACGATCGGGAGCGGGAAACTCAAATCATTCAGCGAATAATCAATCTACAATCCGATACGCATATTAATTTTGATAAAAAATGTATCCGTAAAAATGGGGAAGAAATTTATGCACGTATGTCTCTTTCTTTTGTAAAAGATGTTTCTTCCGATAAAAGCTATTTACTGGCGATGGTCAAGGATATTACGGAAGGTGTTGCGACCAAACGTAGTCTTAAAGAGAATGCGAAGGAGTTGGAACGATACAGACAATCTAATCAGCAATTGGAAAACTTTGCCTATTTTGCTTCACACGATTTGCGAGAACCGCTGCGGACTATTGTCAGTTTCACCAGCTTACTGCAAAAGCGTTATGTGGAGGATTTGCCTGACGAGGCTCATGAGTTCATGACCTATATTATCAACGGTACCAAGCGAATGAACCATCTCATCGAAGGATTACTAGAGTATTCCAGGATAAGAACAGAGGAGCTGCCCCGTGGCCAAATTTCGATGAAAGAATTGTTCGATGATATCACCTTTGGCTTACAACAAAGAATCAAAGAAAAGCAAGTTTCGATCAACTATCATCAGCTGCCAGCTACTATCCTGGGAATTAACACCCAAATAAAACAGTTGTTTCAAAATCTGATCTCCAACGCTATCAAATATTCAAAGAAGCAGGTCAATCCTATCATTGATATCACGGCGAAGCAACGTGGCAGTAAATGGTATTTTACTATTCAGGATAATGGAATTGGAATTGAGGCAGAACACTATGAAAAAATATTTGGGCTTTTTGGCAAGTTACATGCGCAAAACCAATTTGAAGGTAACGGATTAGGATTGGCAATGTGTAAAAGCATTGTTGAAAACCATGGTGGCAACATTTGGGTGACCTCTACCAAAGGAGAAGGAACCTGCTTGCATTTCACCTTATCCGGTCAGTAAAAACGCAATCTTCATATAGTCATTATTTTAAGGCAGCTGCTTTTGCCCGATAATGCGCTGCTTTTGCTTCATCCCCGATTGCCTGATAAGACAAGCTGATGTACTGGTTGATTGCCGGATCATTTGGCGCAACTTGCAGTCCGGCTAAAAACTGCTCTATGGCTTCCTGGTGTTTGTTCTGCATAGCAAATACGCTACCAAGGTTTCGCCGGGCATCAGCAAACCTTGGATTGAGTCGTACGGCATTTTCATAAACCTCTTGTGCCTTGGTTAGATTTTTTTGATTAAAATAAATGATGCCCATATTCGAATATACATTGGCATAGTTAGGGTTGATCTCCAGTGATTTTTCATAATTTTTGATTGCTTCTGTAAAATTGTTTTTACGGAAAAAGGCTAAGCCCAATTCTCCGTAAGCATCTGCATAACGAGGATATAGTTCCACCGCTTTATTAAAGGCAACGACCGAGGCATCAATTAATTTTGATTTTTCCTGCACATTATTAGTAGCTACTCCTTTTTTCATTACTTCTAATCCATAATGATACTGTAATTTAGCACAATCCGGTTCCTTTTGGACATCTGTTTGGTAAAGGGTAAAGCTGTCTTTCCAGGCGGGGTTACGCTGAACTGTCAGGTACCCATATAATAAAACTAAAATCCCCAAAGCCGTCAACACCTTACTATGACTGGACACCCATGCACTCAAGTTTGCTTGTCTACCGGATGTTTCCGTACCCAGAAATTTCTGCATCAGGTAAGCTATACCTATCGCAAACCCCACACTGGGAATATACAAGAAGCGCTCGCCGTAGGAAGAACCGATAGGGATAAACACATTACTATAAATAGAAAAACTGATCAATCCGAACAATATTCCAAAGCTCCATTTTTTCTTTTTTTTCCAACCGATAAATGCCAGGTATATCAGACCTGCAAATGCTAATAAACTTAGCCACACTTGCCAATCTCCTACGCCCATTAATTGAGTGGCCGGGTATCCTTTGTCTGAAACTAGTTCATAAGGAATGATCAGCTTGTACAGGTATCGTCCGGAAAGATATATGGCCGTTGCTTTTTCAGTTATAAGGTTTTTGCTCAAAGAAATAACATTGTCTAACACTGAAATCTCAGAAGACCCGGCCGTAACGTTTCCTAAAACAGCTTTTCTGGCGGCCAGGTAAACAGCTGCCGGAATCAGAAATAAAGCGGAAGTTCGGCCAATCCAATTCCACTTTTTTTCCGTAAAAAAATAGAGTAATAAAGGAAAGATAGCCAAAAAAGTAATCACACTCTCTTTGGAAAAAAGGCCTAAAGTATAACAGAACAAGGACAAAATAAGCGGTCCTTTCTTTTTCCCCCAGGCATACTCCATCAAAAAAGTCATACTGAGCAAACAAAATAAGAAGGCTAACATTTCATCCTGGGATTTTATGTTGGCGACGACTTCGGTGTGTATGGGGTGTGCAGCAAAAATAGCAGTAATGAGGAATGGCAAAATCAAATTCTTCCCAGGAATCAACCTTGCCAGTAAACGAAATAACAACCAGGTTGTCAAGGCATACATCAACACACTGATCAAGTGATAAAAGGATGGAGCGTTGGGTGCAATTTGCCATTGGATAGCCATCCAAACATTTGGCAAGGGTCGATATAGGGTGCCCTTTGCTGCCCAATAACCATATCGATAATTCGTAGTTAAGTGAGTAGAAATTCCCCCAAATCCTTTTTGAGTTACCCAATTACTTTCAATCACACCGTGGTCATCCAGGGCATAATCATGACTAAGGGTGTTGACATATAAGAATACAGCCAAGAGGACCAACATCCCACCCAGCATGAAAAAAAGTGGATGCCGAATCGCTCTGGGGCCAGGAAGTGACTTGGATAAAGATGGACCAGTTTTTCTGGAATTTCGTTTTTTCTTACTCATGATACGGGTAAAAATAAGCGGATTTTTTGATTTTAAAAGCCTCATTCATAACAGATTCAATAACTGCTTGCTTTTTGCTGAAATCTATGGGCATTCAGGTGCAAAAGTAGGTCAAACCACAACAATTTATCTTTTCTTAATTATATAAATATTGATTTAAAGCTTTGATAAATATAAAAATTTAATACATCTGTCCTTTTAGCTGTAAGCTGAAATAAACCACTCAAATTAGAAGCTTATTCTGTCATACCCTAAAATTTCCACTTATAAAAAGTTGGTTTAAAAAAATCAAAAATATTATTTGGTTATTGTCAAATTTACACCTACATTAGCTTTGTAAAAAGTTCAAAGAGATTTAGAGGAGGAATAGCAAACAGGAACTAGGATGAGACATAAATTTAGAAAAGTAATCTCTTTCATAATAACAGTCGGGTGATTTCTTAAAGAGCGAAGCCATGTACTATATGTCTCTTCGCTCTTTTCTTTTGTCTGCTTTTCTTCTTCAATTTGACTTCGTCCTGAGAAAATTTTCAGCAGAGACTTATATGGATTCCCAAAACGATTACTATCTTGACCTCGAAACTTAAAATCTACACTACTTATGGATATTAGCCTTACTACTGTTGACCTGTTAGTTATCATTGCTTATTTCGTGGGCATTATTGTGTACGGTATTTCCCAATCCAAAAGCGGGAGTTCAGAAGAATACTTTTTAGGAGGTAGAAGTTTAACCTGGCCGGTTGTTGGTATTTCATTATTTGCCGCCAATATTTCCAGCTCTACGCTAATTGGTTTGGCCGGCTCAGCTTACCTGTTGGATATGACCGTGTATAACTACGAATGGTATGCGGTTCTGGTATTGGTCTTTTTTGCTATTTTCTTCTTACCCTTCTATTTAAAGACCGGCGTATATACCATGCCGGAGTTTTTGGAAAGACGTTATGATCAGCGTTCCCGCTACTATTTTTCTTTTATCACTGTCGTAGGTAACGTTTTAATTGATACGGCTGCCTCTCTCTATGTCGGGACAATTGTACTGGGCTTGATCTTTCCAAGCCTTCCTCCCTGGGTGGTTATTGTTATCTTGGCTGCATCGGCTGCCGCTTATACCATACCGGGTGGTCTAAACTCCGTGGTAAAAACCGAGGTTATCCAGGCCATTGTTCTAGTATTTGGCTCCGTCATTTTGACCTATTACGGTTTAAGTGCCGTTGGCGGTTGGGGTAGTATGATCAGCCAACTAGATGAATTAAAAGCTAGTGGAGTAACAGATAAGAATGCGAGCGAAGCGCTGAGTATTGTGAGGGAAAACAGCGGCGATTGGTGGCGACAATATGATAGTCCGATCGTTCCCTGGTGGGGTTTACTTACTGGTGTTCCGCTCTTAGGTTTTTATTTCTGGGCAAACAATCAGTTTATGGTGCAGCGTGTTCTGAGCTCAAAGAGCCTAAACCATGGACGCTGGGGAGCTTTATTTGCGGGATTCCTCAAATTACCCGTTATCCTGATCATGGTTATTCCAGGTACCCTGGCCTTTTTGATCTTCCGGACCAAAGAGTTTTCCTACAAGGTACCGCCTTCAGCAGCGAATCCGGATGGTATTTGCGAGAATTTACTCAACTGTACGGATTTCACCTACCCTACTCTATTATTCGAATTATTACCAACTGGTTTGCTTGGCTTAGTTGTAGCTGGATTGTTAGCTGCCATGATGAGTTCGATCTCGGCAACTTTCAACTCTGCATCCACGCTGATCACGATGGACTTTGTCAACAAGTTCCGTCCAAACATGACCAGCAAGCAATTGGTCCGCAGTGGTCAAATCTCTACCTTGATTCTCGTGATCCTGGCTTCACTTTGGGCACCTCAGATCAGTAAGTATGGCGATTTATTCCGATACCTGCAAGATGTATTGGGTTACATTGCACCGCCTGTCGTCTCTGCTTTTATCCTGGGACTGTTTTGGAAGCGCGCCACTGGAGCGGGCAGTATCGTCAGTCTGGTTGTTGGTCTTATCATGGCTTTTGTATGGGTTATCGGGACAGTCAACGAAGTAGACTATTGGTTCTTTCAAATGCATTTCCTCTTACGGACAACCGTTCTGTTTGTGATCTGTTTTATGACCCACATCATAACCAGCTTAGCCACCGATCCACCCCCGGAAGAAAAACTTCAAGATATGATTTGGACGCCAAAACTGATTGCGGAGGAAACTGCTGAGTTAGCTGAATTACCCTGGTACTTGAACTATCGTTACCAGGCAGTATTGCTCCTTATTATTACCGCCTTTGTAGTCGGCTACTTCTGGTAATGTTCCCCCGGCTTAAGCCGGGCAAACGAAGAGCTTTAGCTCGAAAACAACTGTAAAAAGAGCTTTAGCTCGAATTCAACTGTAAATGAGCTTTATCTCGAATACAACTATAAAAGAGCTTTAGCTCGAAAAAAATAATAAAAGAGCTTCAGCTCAAAAAAACACAACACAAAAGCTTTAGCTCAAAAAAAAACTAGCCATCAGAAATCACATACTGATGGCTAGTTTTTATTAAAAGAAAGGATAAAACCTAAGACTAATTCTTCACCTCCTTAATCGTTCTCATAATTAACTCCATCCCTTGTTCATAATTCTCTTCACTCACATCCACCGTTAAACTATCTTTTAGCCGCCCTACAATTTTCCCCAAATTATTGGCAAACTCAGAATATCTTTTAATTTCACTATCCAAATCACTAGTGTCGGCAGTTGGTCCAAGCAGCTTTTTACGTTCTTGAAGTTCTTCATTTAAAGCTTTAATTCGCTCAGTAAATTCTCTGATTTTACTGATAACAAAACCATCTTTGAAAAACTCTCCATCCAAAGAACAGGCGATGAAATGGCCATCCTTTTTGAACATTTCAAAACTAAACGTTAAATCAGATTCAACTGCTACCCACGGTGATGACAAACTTTTTTCCGAGACCACTGAAAGCGTCAAATCTACATTGCTAATTGACCTAATTATAAAATCTTTAATATCCTCACCTGCTCTAATCTGTTCAAAGTCTATCCAAACATTGATATCATTTTTTTCCAGCTCCTCTTTAATTTTCTTAACGCTTTCGAAATCAGCATGTCGATAAGAAATAAATACCCTGGGCTTATCCATAGGCTTTACTTCCTCCTTGTCATTTACAATATTGACTTTTTTTTCATCTATACCATCTACCTTGTTAGTACCATTCCCCCCACTCACCTCTATCCCATCCTCCAAATCCCCCAAACTCCCCAACACCCCATGCATGATCTGATTGCGTT
>CBDUIU010000106.1:0-9282 GCA_965367335.1 uncultured Saprospiraceae bacterium | reverse complement strand
GGGTTGTTGACCAACATCTTATCTGCTTCCTTATTTATCTTATCAGGAGTCCGGGTTAGTAAGAATTGAATAATAGACTCAAACCGTCGTTGCCACCAGCCAATAAATTTCATCCCCGCGATAATTCGGGTTGGGTCAATCGCCCAAATTTTAGGAAGGTGATTTGCCTGGGCAGACTGAGTCTGGTCAAGGTATTGGCGTAGTGCCTGATGGAGTAGACTCTCTCTACCGACCCCTTCCACTCCAACAATAACAAGTGGTGCATTTTCACTGTTATAAATAGCATTGTATATTCGTTCAACAAGCGTCTCCCGGTAATTTGCCTCTTTAAGGTCATTGGGGTAGCGTGAATTAAGGTCATAACCGACCTTTTCAATCTCTATGGCTCCGTTAAAATTACCATCACCGGCACCTAATAAAGAGAAAAAATCTTCTTCTCGTGGAGTGAATGCAAAAGGAGCTTCTTCAACGAAAATATTTATGGAGACACTAGTGATGAAGGAGCCTTTTTGTCCATAGTATTCTTCGATTTCAAAGAGATCCTTATTAATTTCTTTCTGTTGCTTTAACAATTGGGGAATTATAAGTTCTGATGCTTCAATGATCGCTTTTTGACCGCCACCGTATTCTTCCTCGATTATAAACATATAGCGATTAAAAGCAGGTAACATTCCAAACCAGATCCCTTGTAACTCAAAACCAATAAGGTCAAATTTTCCTTGTATAAATTGGTTGCCCATGGAAAATGCCATAGGATGTTGAACGTAAATAACTTCAGGATCAAAAAGGTACCACAGCAAATCTTCTGCATTTTTGCGTTGCAGTTCAAAACCCTTAAACTGATGTTTAATTTCCTTTTCAAACTGTCTTAACGCCGTCTCAAATCGACGATGACTGGCCAGTGGGTACGAGGTAAACAAAGGACTCACCTGATACTGAGATTGGGTATCGGATTGTACTTGCTGAACCAGCGCCGGGAATTGTAATTTGACAGTTGCCATGAACGGCGAAAGATAGGGAAAATTTTTGAAGTGAATACTTAGATGAAGCTTCCTTATTAGCCTGCGGTAAGTTTATTTTAGCTGATATAATGAACCCAATGAAATGACATAGGGTATCCGCTTAAGGTTGTTGTACAGGGCTGTATAAACAAATAATATGGATGACATACCTTGTATGGCCACTGGGGTGGACGAATGACTTTTTCTCTTTTACTTCGTGTGGGAATTACATCAAGTTTGAATCAAAAGATTTTGAGATAAAAGCTTCTTAAAAATCAATATTAATGTATAGTTTATTGTTGAAATTAAAACACAAATAATTGACAAACAGTAGTTTAGGTATGTTTTTTTAATAAAAAAAATTTGAGAAAAATCTATAAATTTATTCGCTTATGTTCGGCCTAGAACAAAATTCTCCTTAGCTTTGTGCAACCAAATTATTTTAGTGCGTAAACGCACTTAATTAATCACCTAACTGAATAGGATAATTATGTTAAAAATTACAAATCCGAACCAAAAAGTCAACCTACAACCAGCGGCTTTGGCAGAAGATGCCATTATTAAAGGACAAGCAAAGCTGAGCAGTTCGGGCGCATTGGTCGTTAAAACTGGTAAGTTTACTGGACGTTCTCCCAAAGATCGTTTTATCGTAAAAGATGATGTTACGGAAAACAATGTTGATTGGGGCAAAATAAACATTCCTATCTCTACTGATCATTATCAGAAGTTGTACGATAAAGTGATCAATTATGCCAATTCTCTGGATGAATTATATGTTAGGGAAGCGCAAGCAGGCGCCAACCCGAATTACCAATTAAATGTAAAGGTTTACACCGAGTATCCTTGGCAAAACATTTTCGTGTACAATATGTTTTTACGTCCTACAAAAAAGGACCTGGCTAATTTTATTCCGGATTGGAATGTATATGCCTTTCCAGGTGTTTTGGCAGACCCGGCAACAGATGGTACACGTCAGGAAAATTTTGCCATCATCAATTTTAAAGAAAAAAATATCATTATCGGAGGCACCGCATATACCGGTGAGATCAAAAAGGGAATATTCTCCGTGCTGAATTATTTGTTACCTACTGAGTATAATGTCCTGCCTATGCATTGTTCTGCTAATGTTGGGGCAACGGGTGACACTGCTTTATTTTTTGGCTTATCCGGTACAGGTAAAACTACCTTGTCCAATGATCCTAATCGACGGTTGATCGGAGATGATGAACATGGTTGGTCAAAAGAGTCTGTATTTAATTTTGAAGGAGGCTGTTATGCAAAAACCATAGATCTATCAGAAACTAAAGAGCCGCAGATTTTCAAAGCTATTAAGTTTGGTGCCCTTTTGGAAAACGTCGGTTTTGCCGAAGATGGTTGTACGGCAGATTATACCGATGTTTCTATCACGCAGAATACCCGGGTCAGCTATCCGATCTATCACATTGACAATATCATGTTCAAATCTCGTGGTGATATACCCGAGAATATTTTCTTCCTGACTTGTGATGCTTTTGGAATCCTGCCTCCGATTTCACGATTGACACCGGAGCAAGCCATGTATTACTTTATTAGTGGTTATACTGCGAAAATTGCCGGCACAGAGGAAGGTATCAATGAGCCGGAAGCAACTTTCTCTGCTTGCTTTGGAGCACCATTTCTACCTTTAGCGCCTACCCAGTATGCCGATCTGTTGGGTGATAAGATTCGCAAAGGAAGTCGGACTGGAGATGGTACGATTCACGTTTGGTTGATTAATACCGGATGGTCAGGTGGTCAATACGGTGAAGGCTCTCGGGTTGAATTGTCTTTTACCCGCGCTATGATCAAGGCAGTACTGAATGGTGATTTAACGAATGTGGAATACCGGACGCATCCTATTTTTGGATTAGATATGCCAACCAGATGCCCGGATGTTCCTAATGCTATTCTGAATCCACGGGATACTTGGCGAAATGAGGAAGATTATGACCGGGTTGCTAATAAATTAGCTCAGCTCTTTATCGATAACTTTAAACAATATGCCGATAAAGCATCTGATGAGATAAAAGCCTCCGCACCTAAGATACAGAAAATGGTCACTTCTTAGTTAGACTTTTCTACGAACCTGAAATGGATAAGCCCATTGAGTTTTTCCATTTTGATGATAAAATACTCCATTGTTTCAAAAGAGGCAATGGAGTATTTTTTAATTAAGCAAAACAAAAAGGGGAGGCATTTTATTATGAGTTAGGGTTTTGTTATCATTGTTGCATCATTCTATTTACCGCATTCATCCAAATCTAAATACTGTCATGCTGAAATCTTCTTTTATAGTTAATGGTATTCGTACGCCTTTTGGTAAATTCACCGGAACGCTTTCTTCCATTAGGACGGATGACCTTGGGGCCATTCCTTTGCAGAAACTGGTGGAAATGAATCCTTCGATACCTCCGGACGCTTATGATGATGTCATTATGGGCTGTGCTAATCAAGCTGGCGAAGATAACCGTAACGTAGCGCGTATGTGTCTGTTACTGGCTGGCATTCCGTGGTCCGTCCCCGGAGAAACCATCAATCGGTTGTGCAGCTCCGGCATGTCTGCTGTTGTTCATGCCAACCGGGCCATAAAAGCTGGAGAAGGTGAGCTTTTTATTTCGGGCGGTGTAGAACATATGACGCGGGGACCCTGGGTTATCTCCAAAGTGTCCAAACCATTTGGCAGAGATGCACAGATGTATGATAGTAGCTTCGGTTGGCGATTCATCAACCCCAAGATGAAAGAATTATATGGTGTAGATGGGATGGGAAATACAGCGGAGAATTTAGCAGAGATGTATGGAATTGATCGCGAGGATCAGGACTTGTTTGCTTATCGTTCCCAAATGAAAGCCGCCGCCGCAAAAGCTTCCGGTCGGCTTGCAGAAGAGATTGTCCCCGTAGAGATTCCCCGGCGAAAAGCAGCTCCAATCTTATTTGATCACGACGAATTTATCAAACCCGATACCTCTTTGGAAGTACTGGGAAAATTACGGACGGCATTTAGAAAACAGGAAGATGGTGGAACCGTGACCGCCGGAAATGCATCTGGTCTGAATGATGGTGCAGCGGCGCTACTCGTTGCTTCTGAAGATGCCGTGAATACCTATCAGTTGGAGCCCTTAGCTCGAGTGGTAAGTTCGGCTGTTATAGGCGTAGAGCCCAGGATAATGGGGATAGGCCCGGTTAGAGCATCTAACAAAGCACTGGCAAGGGCCGGGATCACTCTAAAAGATGTAGGGATTATTGAATTAAATGAAGCCTTCGCAGCCCAGAGCCTGGCTTGTATCCGTGAACTCGGCCTGGAAGATGATGATCCACGAATTAACCCGAATGGTGGAGCTATTGCAATCGGTCATCCGCTTGGTGTTTCCGGAACGCGGCTCTTACATACGGCTGCTTTAGAGTTGCAGAAGCAAAATAAAAGATATGCATTGGTGACGATGTGCGTTGGTGTTGGTCAGGGCTATGCAGTAGTGTTGGAGAAAGCGTAATAGGGTTGTGGGTTGCACTGGGGTCGTGTAGAAGTTTATGGGTTTATGAGTTTATAAAGTTTATTGAGCTTAGTCCCGCCTGACCATCGGACAGAGAAATCCCGAGCTGCTTGCATCCCGAGCCTGCTGAGGGATGCGTTTATACGAACCGAGTGATAAACCCTAAATTTGCTTTAGCAAAGAGATAAACCAACCCGCCGAAGGCGGCATAAACTTATAAACTGGTTGATGAGTTAATGGTTGATGCGTTTATACAAACCGAGTGATAAACCTCAAATTTGCTTTAGCAAAGAGATAAACCAACCCGCCGAAGGCGGAGATAAACTTTTATCAACTATAAATTATTGCGGAACATTTACGTAGTCATAAGGGCAATGCCTGCATTTATTGCCACAACAATAACCACGTTTTAGATGGTAGGTGCTCGTGAAAACATATTTCCCATCTTCCAAATAATAATCTTCACCTTTTACTAACTGCTGGGAAAATGAATTCGATTTAGCCATGGCTCAATTCTAATTTTGGGAACCGATCTTTGAGTAATTCAAAGCTACCAAACAAGACACCTACGAAAAATAAGTCACCAACTAATGTGTTTAAAAAGTAGGGTAGTGCAGCAGTATAACAAGCTACTAATCCTTCTAAGCTCATTGGGTATAACATACCTACGGCCCAGGTGCCAAAATTAGTGACTAAGAAGAAGACCGTTGATGCCAGTAAAGAAGCCAGAACAGTGTTCTTAACGGTAATTATCTTTAACAACCCAAAGCCTAAAACAGCAATTAATGCGATGGCGCCAAAAACAAAAGGTGCATTATAACCAAACCAGGTAAAGCCCGTATAAGCTTCCGGGTACATTTGCGCATAGACAATATTGTTTAACAGCAAGTTACTTACCCACAGGGCGACTAATGGAATGATGATGGCCCAATATTTTTTCCCAAAATAAGCAGCCCCAAAAAGTGCCATAGCACCAACAGGTGTCACATTAGGTGGGTGAGGAAGTAAACGGCTGAGTGCCGCAAATAAAATCATTCCGATGATGATGCCAGTCCGTAGAGTAATTGGTTGTCGCTTATCCATAGTAGGTATGCTTTGATTCTAACAATTTAATAAAAGTCGCAATGAGGCGCGTTTTAATATGGGCAAAAATAAGGCAATTGAGCTGAATTGCCAAACTTCTTTTTGACTAGCAAGAACTGAAATATTTCAGTTTTCACTACTTTTACACGAAATGCATTAAAATTATGGAAAGGAAACTTTGTTATACACCAATTTGCTGGCTTTTCATGCTCACACTTTTGTTTTTTAGTTGTGGAGAAAATGAGCAATCAGGTGCACAAGAGCAAACAGAACAGGCAACTAAAGCTAAAACTGATATCATAATCACGGTATATACCTACGCTTATGGACCAACTGAAAAGGCCATTTTCGCGGCTTACTCCAAAGCCTATAGTGCTCAAGTAAACGTTGTCCATAAACCAGCTAAAGCTTTGGTTGATCAGGTAATAGCGGAAGCGGAAAATTGTCCTGCTGATATTATCTTATTAGATGATGCAGCCTATCTGTTTCAATTAAAATCGGCTGAATTGAGCCGGGTGTTGATCTCAAATAAGCTCGAATTCCTTGAATTACGTGATCCTGAAGGCTATTGGTTTGCAACATCTCAACGTGGAGTCGGAGTCGCTTATGCCAAAGACCGGGTGGAATCCAACTCCTTGAAATCTTATGCCGGATTGGCTCAGTTACCAATAAAGATTGCCAAACCAGATACAAAAGCTACGGCCATTCGTTCTTTTTTTGGCAGTATCATCGCCAGGATCGGCTATAATAAAGCCAAGTCATGGGCGGATGAACTGGCAACCAAATTTGTTGATACTGATGACTTTATGAAAAGCATAACAAACGGAACGGCTGATTTGGCGTTTATTAATAGTAATGAGTATTTACAAGCCATTAAAAACCAACCTGAGTTAGCTAATGCTGTAGGTTTTGCATTCCTGGAGAATGAAAAAGGGTATCATTCTGCTAATATATCCGGATTGATATTCGCGCGCTACGCTAAGAATATTAGCTATGCGCTACGGTTTATAGAGTTTGTAACGAGTAAGCATGCGCAACAACTTTGGATGGATGGAAGCAGTGTCTATCCCGTCAACAATGAAGTGAAGCTATCCAAAGCATTGAAATCACTCGGGGAATTCAAACCCGACCCTTTAGATCTGGAATCATTGGGGCTACAACAATCGCAGGCAGTAAAACTGATGAAGGAGTGGTAACGTTTATTTAATCCCTAGTGTAGGGAGTTACCATACATTTTCATTCAATAGGTAGAAAAGAAATATAAAATTTTGTAATAAACTGTATTATAGATGAATCGTATATTTTGTTGGCTAGCAAGCTTTAGTTTTTTATTACTTTCAATTTCGTTAGTGGCCCAACCAGCCCAAAGATGGCAACAAGCCATTTCATATCAAATGGATATTGATTTTGATGTAAATAAACATCAATTCAAAGGGAAACAAAAAATCAAGTATACTAACAATTCTCCCGATGAATTGGATCAGGTATTTTACCATTTGTATTTCAATGCTTTCCAGCCCGGAAGTATGATGGATATCCGATCTCAGAATATTGTAGATCCGGATCACCGGGTAGGAGGGCGTATCGGAAAATTAAAACCTCATGAAATTGGCTATCTCAAAGTGAAAAAGCTGAAGATGAACGGTAAGGAGGTGAAACATAAGACCGAAGGCACTATCCTGGAAGTCTCGCTTCCTCGTGCGATCAAACCGGGAGAGACCGTAGAGCTGAACATGGACTTTGAGGGTCAAGTACCGCTGCAAATTCGTCGTTCGGGCCGGGACAGTAAAGAAGGCATTGCCTATTCGATGGCCCAATGGTATCCTAAGTTATCCGAGTATGATTATCAGGGCTGGCACGCCAATCCTTATGTAAGCAGGGAGTTTCATGGCGTTTGGGGCGATTTTGACGTGAAAATAAACATAGATAAAAATTACATCATTGGCGGAACCGGGGTGTTACAAAATGCGAAAGAGATCGGCTATGGTTATTCAGATCGAGATGATACGCCGGTGAAAAAGGATAAGATCAAATGGCACTTCAAAGCAGAGAACGTACACGATTTTATGTGGGCTGCTGATCCCGATTATACCCATATCAAATACAAGGCTGAGAATGGCCCAATGTTACATTTCTTTTTTCAGAAGAGCGAAAAGACGGAAGAAAACTGGATGGCATTACCTATGGTTATGGAAGAAGCCTTTGCTTATATCAATAAGCATTATGGAAAATACCCTTATAGTGATTATGCCTTTCTCCAAGGTGGTGATGGCGGTATGGAATACCCTATGGCGACCTTGATCACCGGAGAGCGAACCTTTCCAAGCCTGGTGGGTGTCTCCGTCCATGAGGTGATGCACAGTTGGTATCAAATGATGCTCGGATCGAATGAAAGTCTGTATGCCTGGATGGATGAAGGCTTTACTTCTTTTGCTTCCGGGCGGGTAATAGCGCATCTATCTGAAAAAGGACTTATACCTGGTGTAAAGCCAAACCCAAATCCGATGGCCAGTTCGTATGCTTCTTATGGCAATTTTGCCCAAAGCGGCCTGGAAGAACCCCTCAGTACCCATGCGGATCATTTCAATACCAATACAGCTTATTCAATTGGTTCGTACAATAAAGGTGCAGTGTTCCTGGCTCAGTTGGAATACGTGATGGGGAAAAAAGCTTTTGATCAAGGGTTGTTAGACTACTTTGAAACCTGGAAATTCAAGCATCCTAATCCGAACGACTTTATCCGCGTCATGGAAAAAGCTTCCGGACTGGAACTGGATTGGTATAAAGAGTATATGGTCTATACCACGAAAACCATCGACTATGGCGTTCAATCGGTAGAAAAAAAGGACCGTAAAAATATTACAATCACCTTAGAACGATTTGGTCAGATGCCTATGCCGGTTGACGTCACCATTGTCGATAGAAAAGGAAATGAGCAAATTTATCATATTCCTTTACGCATCATGCGCGGTGAAAAACCAGCTCAACCTGGACAGGAAAATTACCACATCGCCCAGGAAGATTGGCCCTGGACCCATCCTACTTATAGTATAACTATTCCAATGAAATGGAAAAAAGTCAAATCTGTCAAACTCAACGCTAATCGTCAAATGGCAGATTTGAATCGTGATAATGATACTTGGGAAAAGGAAGACAATTGATCGGGGTAGCTAACTATTCTCCACCTAAGGAGCTGTAAATCGACCTCTTAGGAACCTAATCGCACGGATTGCCAAAAGGCAATCCGTGCGATTTTTTCATGATGGGATCCTATCAAAATTAGGGAGTTTTTCTTTCCTATAGTAGCCGATCAACTATCGGTTTTAAAAAAGAGCTGTATATTTTCGTAGATATGCATGATTTTTTTAATTTTAGGGGTTAAGTATCCATGAACTTGGGTCACTTAACTTTCACAAGTAAACCTCCATCCATGAATAAGCAGGACATACAGGAACTCATTGCTAACGGAAAACTAGCCCAAGCCCTTGACCTTTTTGCCCAGTTGGCCAAAGTAGCTGGTGATAATGATTTACAGAATACCGCTATTTTGTTAAGTGCGCGGTTGAATAATGTGGAGAAGGATAATCGCATGGGGGTGATTACTTCGGATAATTATCAGCGGCAACGCAATCAGATCATGCATGGGGTGTTAGGGAGTTTGGGGGATTTGGAGGATGGGATAGAGGTGA